>SVJN01000019.1 GCA_015068965.1 Oscillospiraceae bacterium | reverse complement strand
TCGGCAGAACCAGACGCAATCTGTGGTCTTTTACGTTGTTATCGACGGTGATTTTCACATCCGCATATCTTGCACCCTCGGAAAGTCCTGCTTCGATTACAATCGGCATTTTTACATATCGACTACTGCGGACAAAGCCGGTGTGTTGACGTTCCATTTCTGCCGGTAATTCCATTTCCTTCCGGATGCGGAACACACAACGGGAGGGGCCGCTTTCAATCTTTTCAATTCTTGCACCGGTACCCTTGGAGTAAACAACGCTATCGTTTACCGGATTTGCGTGATACCAGCCGTCACCGATTTCACCGTCATCTGCAAAGCGTACAAGGTTCTGATAGGTTTTCCCGGTCTGTTTGTCGTACAGATTGATTTCGCCGTCAGCGGTGATTTCCATCCGGACAAGCTCGTTTTCTGCAAAATCTGTGCCGGAGGTCATCTTTTCTAAATAACGTGTCGGCTTTTCATTTGGTACAATCAGATATTCCGAAAAACCGCAGGCAGGAATTTCTGCCATAAAGGAGACTGTGTAAAGCTCTCCGTTTTCTGCGGAAAAAGTTTCCGTAGCATTTTGTAGGAAATTTTTTGTCATTTTGACACGTTCATAAGGGATTTCGATTCCGTTTTTATCAAACAGACGGAAACTGAAAATCTCCTCATAACCAAAGGGCTCGCAATAGCGTCGTGGAAAGTCATGCTTTAAGAGGATGCCAACTGTTACACATTCTTTACGGTCGATTGCAAGCGGATTATAAAGCCGCAGGATATAGTTGCCGGAATCTCCCTCTTCGGGACGTACACTTTTTAAGAAACGTGTCTGTAAATCGTCTGCAATTTCGTTGACCTGGTCGAACCGATAAATCATATCCTTATGTACCTGGTCGATGGAACAACCACAAATAGAATCATGAGGATGATTCTGCAGGAGATATTTATAGGCGAGCCGCACATAGGAACGCCGGAATTTCTTATCACCGAGTGCGCACCAAGCTAAAATCGGTTCAATGACCTTTTCTAATTTGTTCTGACATTTGTCATTTGCCTGTTTATGAGTATAATAGCTTGAAAGGGTGTTGGTAATCAGATGCAGATATCCGTGTTGGGTGATAGAGGTTCGGTTATGTTCACCCTTGAGGACGGGAATTGTGTCGGTATGTTGTTCCAACTGCTTTCCGGCATTTTCTAAGTTACAGTGATGTACCCGGACATCCGGATAAAGCTCTTGAATCAGACGCAAGTATCTGGGGGTGTCCTTGTGGATAGGTTCGTGGTCTAATGCGTCCATTAGAATCAGTACAGGTGTGTTGGTCTGTGCAATTTCGGATTCAATATTTTCTTGAATCAGTTTTTTTAATGCTTCATCAGATAAATCTTCTCGGATTGCAGGGAAAACAGCAGAATAAGTGAAATTACCGTAACCGTTTTCGGGTGTTAAGCGGAACGTAGTACACTTGCTTCCATCAGGTGCTTCCCAATTAAAATAAACCGGATCTTCCTCGGTAGTACCTCTACCCAAAAGTGCATAGGGGATGTCAAAGCCGTTAAAAATCTGCGGCATCTGAGCGATATGTCCGAAAATATCACAGATATAACCGAATTTCCAAGGATCAACGCCCCATTTTTTGCAAATACGTGCACCGGTCATCAGGTTTCGGATTAAGCTTTCTCCCGAAACTAAAAATTCATCCGGCATATTATACCAGGGACCGATTTTAATCTTATTTTCCTGAATCAGCTGTTTTAATTCTGCTTCCTTTTCCGGGGCAATTTCCAAATAATCCTCCAAAACAATGCTCTGACCGTCAAAGTGATAGGTATCAAAGTCTGGCTCGTTTTGCAGATATTCAATTAACTCGTCGGTCATTTCGACCAGTCTGCTACGAAAGCCCTGAAAGTTCTGGTACCACTCTCTGTCCCAGTGTGTACCGCTGAAATAGTAGATGTCAGTAATTTTCATAGTTATTCTCCTTGTTCATATGATAATTTCATTGTATCATTTCATTTTCTGAAAGTAAACCTACGAATCACATACCGCAGAAAAATTCTGCGTCTATGAATCGTAGAGTATTTATTCCATTTCGGTCAACTGTCTGCTGCGGATAAAGCCTGCAATCCGTTTGTAAAGCAGGAAGGTAATCAGTGCGTTTGCACCTGCTTTAATCAGATTAAAGGGCAGAATTACAGGGAGCAGAAGCTTTAAAAATTCCGAGACCGGAATCTTCATATAAAGTGGTGTAATCACAATATTCCAAAGACACATCACAACCGTCATAGTAATCACTCCGGCTAAGAGTGCGATTGCGGCGTTTTTTCGGGTTTTGTTGCGTTTGTAGATGTTTCCTGCAACCAGAACAAAGGAGCCGGTTGCAACAATGTGCATCATGATTCCGACGATGCCAGCGGTAGAGCTGATTAAAATTCCCTGTAAAAAGCTTACAACCACACATAGCAAAAGTCCGGTCAGAGGTCCGAATAAAAATGTACACATAAAAATCGGGATGTCGGCTGGGTCATACTCTAAAAAGGGTGCCGCCGGGAAAATAGGGAAGTGAATCAGATAGATCAGCAGGATAGAAATTGCCGCCATCATGGAAAGAACGGTGAGTTTTTTTGTTGTCATAGAAAAAATCCTTTCTTTTTTATTGGTTTGTTTGGGAAAAAGAAAAAACTGTAGCACAAAAATGTGATACAGTCATAAAAAACGGATGAATTTGCGTCATCTGTTTCTTCATCCGGACTGTACCGTTGGTTCAGGAATCGCACCTAATCAGCCAACAAAGCGGCTTCGCCGCAACCACCCCTGAAATTGCAGATAGTTTTCAAACTATGCAAGGGTGGTAAGAAGAAGCAGGTCGCTTTGTTATGCCCATTTGCGCTTTCGTGCTTCTTGCACGAAAAAATCGCAAGGGCATTCAATCATTTTTTTGCTTTATGGGAACATAGTTTCCATAAAGCAAAAAGGCTCTCGGACTTGTAGCATAAGCTCATTACCGCCAGTGGGGAATCACACCCCGCCCTAAAACAAATCTGAATATATTATATGAAGATTTGTCTGCTTTGTCAACTATTTTTCGGAAAATGTCAAAAAAAATCAAAAACCTCTTTTCTTTTTAAAAAGAGTGTGTTATAATGATAATATGTGCTTTTATTCTTTATTGGACTAAAGTACAATCCATATCATAATAGTTTGCTTAAGGCGAAAAGGCAGATTGTGTGATATTACGATTCAAGGAAGGAATGGAAAAAATGCCGATTACGGAATTATTGGAACGAAATGCCAATCTGTACCCGGATGAGGTCAGTCTGGTGGAAATCAATCCTCAGCTTTTGGAAAAAAGCAAGGTAACATGGAGAGAATATGCACTCATTGAACCGGTTCATGCAAAAAACAGCCGGCAGGAAATGACCTGGGGTGAGTTTAACAAAAAAGCAAACAGATTTGCAAATCTTCTGCGTAGCCGCGGCATCCGCAAGGGTGATAAGGTTGCAATTCTTTTAATGAACTGCCTGGAATGGTTGCCGATTTATTTTGGTGCATTGAAGGTAGGGGCGTTGGCGGTGCCTTTGAATTACCGCTATACTGCTGCAGAAATCAAATATTGCGTTGAGCTTGCAGAAGCAGATGTATTGATTTTCGGTGCAGAATTTATCGGACGTGTGGAAGAAATCTGTGAACGTTTACCGCGTGTAAAACAGCTTTTCTATGTAGGAGAGGATTGTCCGACCTTTGCAGAAAGCTATGATACTTTGGTAACCTACTGTAGTTCTAAAAATCCGGAAGTACCTTTGACAGATGAGGACCATGCGGCAATTTATTTCTCATCCGGAACAACAGGATTCCCGAAAGCGATTTTACATAATCACCGTAGCCTGATGCATTCCTGCGAGGTAGAGCAGAAGCATCACGGACAAACAAGAGACGATGTATTTTTGTGCATTCCGCCGCTTTACCATACCGGTGCAAAAATGCATTGGTTTGGAAGCTTGCTCTCAGCATCTAAGGCGGTGCTTTTAAAGGGTGTTAAGCCGGAATGGATTATCAAGTGTGCATCGGAAGAAAAATGTACCATCGTATGGTTGTTGGTACCCTGGGCGCAGGATATCCTGGATGCAATTGATTCAGGAGAAATTAAATTAGAAGAATATGAGCTTTCCCAATGGCGTCTGATGCACATTGGTGCACAACCGGTTCCGCCGAGTCTGATTAAGCGTTGGAAATCGGTATTTCCGGAGCATCAGTATGATACGAACTATGGCTTGAGTGAGTCCATCGGACCGGGTTGCGTACATCTTGGTGTGGAGAATATCCATAAGGTTGGTGCAATCGGTAAGAGTGGCTATGGCTGGGAAGTTAAAATTGTAGATGAAAACCGTAACACAGTAGCACGTGGTGAGGTTGGAGAATTAGCAGTCAAAGGCCCTGGTGTAATGCTTTGTTACTATAATGATAAAAAGGCAACCGAAGAGGTTTTAGCAGACGGATGGCTCTTTACCGGAGATATGGCGCAGGAGGATGAGGATGGCTTCATCTACTTGGTTGACCGGAAAAAGGACGTTATCATCTCGGGAGGAGAAAACCTCTATCCGGTGCAGATTGAGGATTTCCTGCGTAAGCATGATGCAATCAAGGATGTTGCAGTGATCGGCTTGCCGGATGCAAGATTAGGCGAGATTGCGGCGGCAATCATTGAACTGAAGCCGGATGTAAAGTGCAGCGAAAAGGATATCAATGATTTCTGTCTGGAGTTACCTCGTTATAAGCGTCCGCACAAGATTATCTTTGCAGATGTTCCGAGAAATCCGACCGGAAAAATCGAAAAGCCGAAGCTGCGTGAAATGTATTGTGGTGAAAGCCTTGTAGCGGCACAAATCAATAGCTGAGAAAGGAAACGGATATGAAACAGTTAATGCTTGGAAATGCGGCAGTGGCACGCGGTGCTTATGAAGCAGGTGTTACCGTTGTTGCATCTTACCCCGGTACTCCGAGTACGGAAATTACCGAAAATATTGTAAAGTATGATGAAATCTATGCAGAATGGTCTCCGAACGAAAAGGTTGCAGGTGAAGTGGCAATCGGTGCTTCGGTAGCCGGTGCAAGAAGTATGTCCTGCATGAAGCACGTTGGTCTGAACGTGATGGCTGACCCGATTTTTACCGTCAGCTACACCGGTGTCAATGGTGGATTGGTATTCTGCGTTGCAGATGACCCCGGTATGCATTCTTCACAGAATGAGCAGGATTCCAGACACTATGCAAAGGCATCCAAAATCATGATGTTAGAGCCTTCTGACAGTTCAGAATGTAAGGAGTTTACAAAACGTGCATTTCAATTGTCCGAAGAATTTGATACTCCGGCATTTTTGCGTCTTTCCACCAGAGTTTCGCATTCGCAGAGCTTGGTGGAGGAATGCCCCAGAGAGGAAGTTCCCTTAAAGGATTATGAGAAGAACATCGGCAAAAATGTCATGATGCCGGCAAATGCAATCAAACGTCATGTGGTTGTGGAGGAGCGTATACAAAAGCTCACCGCATTTGCAGAGACCACAGATTTGAATACCGTGGAAATGAATTCCGATAAAATCGGTATCATTACCTCGGGTATTACCTATATGTATGCAAAGGAAGCTTTGGGTGACCGTGTCAGCTATTTAAAGCTTGGTATGGTTTATCCGATGCCGGTTGAAAAAATTAAGGAATTTGCATCTAAGGTAGAAAAGGTTTATGTAATTGAAGAATTAGACCCCTTTATCGAAGAGCATTGCCGTGCAATCGGTGTTGAAGTAATCGGCAAGGAAGTCTTTACTCTGTTGGGTGAATATACACCGGGTATGATTAAAAAAGCAGTATTCGGGGAAGATTTGCGTCCCTATAGAGAAGCAGAAGAAGCAATCCCGGTTCGTCCGCCGGTTATGTGTGCCGGATGTCCGCACCGTGGAACCTTCTATGTTTTGAAGAAGCTCGGACTGGTTGTTTCGGGTGATATCGGCTGTTATACCCTGGGTGCAGTTGCACCGCTTGCAAGTGTTGATACTACCTATTGTATGGGTGCAAGTATTTCTGCGGCAATGGGTATGGCGAAGGCAAGAGGAAAGGAATTTAATAAAAAGCTGGTTTCTGTTATTGGTGATTCTACCTTTATGCATTCGGGTATGACCGGTCTTGCAGATATTGTTTATAACAAGGGTGCAAATACTGTAATTATTCTGGATAATTCCATTACCGGTATGACCGGACATCAGGATAACCCGACCACCGGCAGAACCATTCGTCAGGAGCCGACGAAGCAGGTGGATTTAGTCAAGCTTTGTCATGCCTTGGGCGTAGACCGTGTAACGGTTGCAGACCCGTTTGATTTAAAGAATTTTGAGCAGGTTGTAAAAACCGAGACAGAAGCAGACGAACCGTCAGTCATCATCGCACAAAGACCGTGTGCGTTATTAAAGACTGTAAAATATAGCGGAAACTGTGTAATCGGCGAAAATTGTAAGAAGTGTAAGGTCTGCATGAAGCTGGGTTGTCCGGCAATTTCAGAGCGTGACGGTGCAATTGTAATTGATAAAACACAGTGTAACGGATGTGGCTTGTGTATCAATGCCTGCCCGTTCGGAGCAATTACAAAGGAGGGTGAGTAAGATGTTAAAACAAATCATGATTGTCGGCGTTGGCGGACAGGGTACCTTGCTTGCCAGCCGGATTTTAGGAAATACTGTTATCAATGAAGGCTATGATGTCAAGGTTTCTGAGGTACATGGCATGAGCCAACGTGGCGGAAGTGTTGTGACTTATGTAAAATACGGCGAAAAAGTCTACTCTCCGATTGTAGAAAAGGGTGAGGCTGATATTATTCTTGCCTTTGAAATGCTGGAGGCTTACAGAGCTTTGCCGTACTTGTCTGAAAACGGCACCATGATAGCAAACACACAACAAATTGACCCGATGCCGGTTATCACCGGAGCGGCAAAATACCCGGAGGAAATTGCAGATAAAATTTCCCGAAAAGGAAAGCTTGTAACCGTTGATGCACTGTCCCTTGCAAAGGAAGCAGGAAACATCAAGGCGGTCAATGTTGTGCTGATTGGTGTTATGGCAAAGAATAGTGAAATTCCGTATGAAAACTGGATTAAAACCATTAAGGAAACCGTTCCTCCGAAGTTTTTGGAGGTTAATCTGAAGGCGTTTGATCTGGGTTATCAGAGTGTGTAAAAAAAGGGCCTTCTTGATTTTTGTCGGGAAGGTCTTTGAAATTTTATAAAAGAGAGTGAAAAAAATGGCAATTTATCAAAAAGAAATCGAATGCATGGAACGCAGTGAATTAGAAAAACTGCAAAGCGAACGCCTGGTATGGCAGGTTAAGAGAATGTACGAGCGGGTAGAGCTGTTCCGAAAGAGAATGGATGAAAAAGGCCTGAAGCCGGAGGATATTCATGGCATTGAGGACTTACATAAGCTCCCGTTTTCCTATAAGCAGGATTTGAGAGATTATTATCCGTATGGTCTGTTTGCAGTACCGATGACAGAGATTGTTCGTGTGCACGCATCCAGCGGAACAACCGGAAAGCAGATTGTTGTCGGATATACCGAAAAAGATTTGGATATGTGGTCACAATGTATGGCACGACAGTTATATGCGGTCGGAGCAAATGAGGATGATTTTGTGCAGGTAGCATATGGTTACGGATTGTTTACCGGTGGACTGGGTGCTCATGCAGGTGCACAGAAAATCGGCGCAACTGTTATTCCGATTTCTTCAGGAAATACCCAACGTCAGATTCAGACGATGATTGATTTTGGTTCTACTATTTTGTGCTGTACTCCTTCTTATGCGATGTACTTAGGGGAAGCAATTGAGGAAATGGGCGTAAAAGACCAATTAAAATTAAAGGCAGGTATCTTTGGTGCAGAACCCTGGACTGAGGATATGCGTCAGGTGATTGAGGAAAAGCTTAATATCAAGGCACATGATGTCTATGGACTTTCTGAAATTATGGGACCGGGTGTATCGTATGAATGTGAGGAACAACACGGTATGCATGTTTGTGAAGATATGTTTATTCCGGAAATTATTGATCCGGATACCGGAGAGGTTTTGCCGGCAGGTGCTTCGGGCGAGCTGGTATTTACTACCATCACCAAGGAAGGGTTCCCGCTGATTCGTTATCGTACCAGAGATATCTGTTCCTTGAATTATGAAAAGTGTGCTTGCGGAAGAACCCATGTCCGGATGAATAAGCCGACCGGCAGAAGTGATGATATGCTGATTATCCGTGGTGTTAATGTATTCCCGTCTCAGATTGAAGAGGTACTCCTGCGTGTGGGCGGAGAGATTACGCCAAACTATCTGATTATTGTCGGAAGAGAAAATAATACTGATACACTGGAAGTTCAGGTGGAAATGTCCGAGCATCTGTTTGCAGATGATGTAAAATCAATTGAGAAAATTGAACGCACAATTAAAGAGCAATTAAGAAGTGTTCTTGGACTGGGTGCAAAAGTAACCCTGGTAAATCCGAAGAGCATTGTACGAAGTGAAGGAAAAGCAAAACGTGTGATTGATAACAGAAAGCTTGTGTGAGAAAGGAGTTGTGGCATTATGTATGTAAAACAAATTTCGGTCTTTGTAGAAAATAAATTTGGTCATCTGGAGGAAATTATCGGTCTTTTGGGAAAAAATGGCATTGATATCAGCGCATTGTCCCTGGCTGATACCACCGATTTCGGTATTTTGAGAATGATTGTATCCGATACCGAGAAGGCACTGACTGTTTTAAAAGAAGCGGGAACCATTGTTAAGGTAACCGAAGTAATTGCAATTGCAGTTAAGGATGCTGCAGGCGGATTGGCAAAGGCTTTGCATTGCTTGAAGGAAGCCGGAATTTCCATTGAGTATCTTTATGCATTTATCGGAAAGAGTGATTTGGGTGCATTGGTTGTTTTGCGTACCGAAACTCCGGAGGAGGCAATCAAAACCCTCAGAGAGAATAATATTATGGTTCTGATGGCAGAGCAGGCTTACCGTCTGTAAGGAGAAGGCAATGAACTACACAGAGTATAGCATTGAAAAAGCAGAGCAGCAACGGATTCTGATTGCAACCGATATTCATAACTGTCATATTGATTGGCATGAAATTACGAATGAGGAACGGATGGAGCTTTTTTGCAAGGAATTAAACAAGGCTTATGAAAAATTCCCGTTTGACAGTATGCTGTGCTTGGGTGATTATTCACTCGACCATTGGGCGTGGGATATTGGCGGTTCCTGTCTTTGGAATCCGCCGATTAGCAGAACGGATGAATTTATGAAAAAATACTATCCAAAATTCCCGGAAAAGGCATATCTGATTCCCGGAAACCATGAACAGTACGGGGAAGAGGATTGGAAAAAGATTACCGGATTCCCGAGAGAATATGCAGTTGTTTACGGAAATTATGTGTTTGCAATGCTCGACACCTTTGGCGGAGATTTATCTCCGACCGAACATGCCGACGGTACCTACACCGGTATTAATGTTGCATTGGTAACAGAAATTTTAGAAAAGCATCCGGATAAAAGAATCATCCTTTGTATGCACGACCTGATTCCGGAAAAGGAATCGGAGGATGCAAGGAAGCTGATTTTTGAACAAAAACAGATTCTTTGTGCTATGACCGGGCATACCCATCGGGATAATACTGTTTTGTTGCCCGATTCCTGGCGGAATCTTGCTGTGTTCTACTGCGGAGATTTTTCCTACAATGGCGGTCGGGATAAGGAGAGAAACTGGGGCTACAGAATTCTTGATTTCAAAGACGGTAAATTTTCAACTGAATATGTCAGAGTAAATGTATGAACAAAAGAGGCTGTTGCGTGAAACAATTTTTGTGTATATTTGATTCAAAATTGTAGGGGCGGATGCCTACATCCGCCCGAATTGCGGGGCGATGTGGGCATCGCCCCCTACAAGAAAATGAATTTTTATACACGATATGCGTTTCGCGCAACAGTCCCTTGGTTTATGGGAGGAATGTAAATGAAATATATTAATACTTATTCAAAGGATGTCAAGGTATCACAGATTGCACTTGGTTGCATGAGAATTGCAGACATGAATGTGAATGAGGCAGAGCATTATATTCAGCACGCTTTGGAATGTGGCTATAACTATTTTGACCATGCAGATATTTACGGAAACGGTGCCTGCGAGGCGGTATTCGGAAAAGTACTTGCAAAAAATCCTGCCTTGCGTGAGCGAATTGTTATTCAGACAAAATGCGGTATCAGACCGGGAATGTATGATTTTTCCAAAGAACATATTCTCTATTCGGTAGAACAATCCTTAAAACGTCTTGGTGTGGAGAAAATTGACGTGTTACTCTTGCACCGTCCGGATTTACTGATGGAGCCGGAGGTTGTGGCAGAGGCGTTTGACGAGCTGGAGCAAAGCGGAAAGGTGCAGGCGTTTGGTGTTTCCAACCATAGTGCGTTGCAGATAGAGCTTTTGCAAAAATATGTAAAACAACCGCTTACCATCAACCAGATGCAGTTGAGTGTTGTCAATGCCGGGATGGTTTCATCGGGTGCAAATGTCAATCTCCGGAACGAGGACGGTGTGAACTATGACGGTTATCTGCGTGATTATTGCCGTCTGCATGAAATCACCGTTCAGCCGTGGTCGCCGTTACAACACGGCTTTATCGCCGGTGCATTTTTGGGAAATGATGCTTTTTCAGAATTGAATCAGGAAATTTCACAAATGGCAGAAAAATATCAGGTCACAGATACAGCAATGGCGATTGCGTGGCTGTTGCGACTGCCGGAGCAGATGCAACCGATTGTCGGAAGCATCAATGAAAAACGGATTGCGGAAATTGCAAAAGCATCCGAGATTGAACTCTCAAGAGAGGATTGGTACAAAATCTATCTCAAAGCAGGATATCGCCTGCCGTGATTCCTGCAATATACTATCCCAAATTTTATCCATATTTCGTCTAACATCAGTCCATTGTCTGAAAAACGGTAATTCTGTATAATAAGACTAAGATTGAGAGAAGTGTATATAATCAGGGATAAGGAGGAATTTACTTGAAACAAAAAATAACATCAGCAATGATTTGTGCCGGACTGTTGGCATCAATGCTCCCAATGACTTCAATGGCGGAGCCGGTGGTTCCGAAAATTTATGAGGATTTTAACAGCACGATTGCCATCGGTGCAAATTCAACAGAGCAGGCTTGGACCTATTCTGCTGACTACCATGAGCTTGTTATGAGTGATGGGTTGTTTGGAAGAGAAGCAGATGAGGATGATAAGTCACTCAGATGGTCCAATAATAATGCATGGGTAAATTATCTATTGTTCTTCCCGGAAAACGGGGAAGAAAGCTCCGGAGATGGAAAAGACTGGTGCGGAGCAGATGTAACCATTCCGACCGGAACGGTTATGGAAACCAGCTTCTTGCTGGCAGTAGAACCTGCACCTGCATCGGCAACCAAATCCGGAAGTGTTGAAATTGGTTGGAACTGTATGACCGATTCTTCGCCAATCTCCTTTGTAATGTCACATGGGAGCGGAATTGTGTCAACGCTGAAGCATAATGGAGAAGAAGCCCAGACAGTAGCAGTCGGCTTGAGTGATAACGGTACAAAATGGCACGAAGTTTCATTCTTAACCCGATATGATGCCAATAATGTCGGAGAATCTGCACTCTTTATTGATGGAGTACAAGTCGGAACAAACATGGTATTCTCCTACAACCAGGAGGCACACGCCTATGGAAACGGTATGGGAACCCATCCGAATGACCAGCTGCACGCATTGACCATCCGTAACACCACTCACCGTCAGAATCCGGACAAGGTTTATTTAGATGATTTACGGATTGGTGAACTGGATAAATCTGCACTTGCAGAAGCTGTGGAAGAAATTCAGGCAAAGAGAGACCGCATGGATACAGAGGAACATTCCAAAGTAGCGGTTGATGCATTAGATAAAAAATTAGCAGAAGTTCGCCTCTTAGCGCAAGGAACCTCTTTGGTTCCGGAAACTGCTTTTGCAGGCTATATTTCAGCATTGGAAAATGCTTTGAAAACTGCAGAGGAATCCTTGCCGGATGGCGAGGACGTCAGCGATATTACCTCGGCATCAGAAGATTTTGACGGTGAATATAGCTATGGAAGCCGTTGGGATCCGAATGCAGTATGGGCATTTTTGCAGGACGAAAAAACAATGGTAAGCAGTAACGGCTTGTTCGGTCGTGTTGCCGATGCGGATGACCTGACTGTAAAATGGACCAACACAAATCCGTGGGGAAATCATTTGTACTACCTGCCGCAAAGAGATACCTTGGACGACTTTTTCCCGCGTGGTGTCACAGCAGAGGTCAGCCTTGATTTTGCAGTAGAACCGTCAACGGATACTGCAGGAACAACGGTAGAAACAATTGAAATTGCCGTAAACCCGGGAATGTATTTATCGCATATCATAATTCCGCATAAGACTGCAACCATTCAGACTGTCAAATCCATGAACGATGGTTTTGAGGAAGCAGTAAACTTCAAATTAAATCCGGACGGTGTAGTAACCTGGCATCATCTGAGCTTCCTTCTGCGTTTTGATGATGACGATAAAGGAATAGGAACAGCGGCAGTGTTTATTGACGGAGAACCGCTTTGCTCAACCTATCAGTTCAGCTATAGCGAAAGCGAATTTGCGTTGGGTGAACAGTTCGGCAACTGGAAACAAAATTCCATTTACGGCTTGTTTATCAAGAATCTGACCCATGCCTCCAATCCGGATAATCTGTATTTTGATAATGTAAAGATTCAGGCGGTTGCAAGCAGAAAATCAGAGTACAGAGCAATCATCAAACGGGCAGAAGAGTTGCTTGGACGTTGCGTGGTTGGTGACGAAATGGGTGAATATCTGCAGGAGGATGTAGATGAATTAAAGGCATTATTGGCAGATGCTTATAGTGTTTATAACGGAGCAGAATCCGATTATGAAGGAAACATAACCGGAGAAGCAACCATGTATCCGTCCAATGTTATCGACGGAACGCTGGAAGCTTTGAGAAATGCACTGACCGAAATTCCGGAACGGGCACATTCCGACATTCTGACTCTGGAAAAATCCGGTGGTAAGGTAGTAGCAGAATATCAGAGACTTTCCTATCTGGATGCATCTTATGACAGACGCCTGATGCTGGTTCTGTATGATGAAAAGGACATCGTTGTTGGTATTGTGTACGATGACGGAGACGGAACCCTGAGCTTTACCGATGTGGATGAGGAAAATGGTGAAATTAAATCCTTAAAAGCAGAGGCAAACCTTTCTGATTACCCGAATGCAAAAACAGCACGTGCTTATATCTGGAACAGCATGGGAGAAATGAATTATATTGTTCCGGGCGCAGAAAAAATATTGTAATCACATAGTGGTATTATCCAAAGCTCGACTTTGGGTAATACCACTATATTTTATCCATAAGCAAACCAAAAATTGTCTATTGTTTCCTAAATGGATTTCAGATAAAATATATATATCAAAATAAAATAGGAGGTATATTTTATGAAAAAAAGACAAAAGTTTGTCAGCTTATTACTTGGTTGCAGCATGATTGCGTCGCTTGCTTGCACCCCGGTAATGGCAGAAGGAAATCCGCTTTATATGACGCAGGATTTCTCAACAGACATAGCAATGAACCAATGGACTATCAACGATTGGAGCTCGGTGGGTGGCGATGTAATCTTTGCTGATGCTTCAACTGCCGGAAAACCCGGAGCAGTAGAGGGTGATGGCGATAAGGTTCTGATGCTCAGAAGAAACGGTTATTATAATACTGTGAACTGGAATTTTTCCGAGATGGCAAAGGTTCAAGGAATGAGTGCAGACCTTGCTGACGGAGAAACTGTAGAAGTCAGCTTTGATTTTGCGGTGGAAAGACAGATAGAAACCATTCAGGATAAGGGATCATCAATGATTGGTTTAAATCTTCCGTGTGTTGGAACGGATTATTCAACATCCTCGCCGATTTATTTTTCTATGCTTGGTACAGAATTGAAAATTAACGGTGTAATGAGTACCGATGAGGTACATGAACCGATTTATGATTTGGTGAACAAAGACGGTTCTACCTGGCATCGGATTAGCCTGGTTGCCCGCTATGAGGGAGCAGAGGAACAGGAGGACGGAACCTCTATCGGTGTTGGTACCAGTCAGTTGTTCGTTGACGGAAAAACTATCTGTGAACCGCTTTCCTTCACCTATACGCCGGGCGGAACCTATATCATGCATGGTGGAAATAATGTGCATGAATATTCGCAGGATTATGCAAATATTTTATCGCTCAGAAACGAATCTTCCGCGAACTATCCGGACATTCTCTATTTTGACGATATGGTTGCAAGACAAGTTGATTATACAGCTTTCAAGGCAGCACTTGCTGCAGCAAAGACTGCAACCACAAGCCTTCCGGAGGATTATTCTCAGAATGCGTTGGATGCTTTGAAGGATGCGATTGCTTCCTATGACGATTATGAAGCAGACGTGCCGGCGAGCCAGGAGGTGCTGGATGCAGCAATTGCTGATTTGAACGCATTGGTAACCAAGCTTCAGAATTCCTCTGCTGAGGATGATGTAGTTATCATGACAAAGATTTCCGAGGATTTCAACGGAACCTTGAATCATGGCTGCTGGGGCTCCTTTGATTGGACCTATACACCGTCTGCAGACACACCGGAATTCTTGCCGGAAACAAGCTTTGCAGGCAGAAATGCAGGAGAAGATGATTTAGCATTGGTATGGGATAACGAAGGTCCTCAGACAAACTATATCATTTGGGATTTATTAAGATCCGGTATGACTCCGGTTCCGAAGGGTGAAATTTTTGAGTTCGCATTTGATATGGCAGTAGAACCGGTGCAGGATGATACCGCGACTGCTGATACAGGTCTCAGAGTCAGCATCAATGAAAATGATTTCTCTATTTTCTCGGGACACAGGAGAGGTACAATCTGGAATTATGCAACCAACACAGAGCAAAATCAGATTAACCGTGTTATCAATCCGAATGAAGCTGTAACCTGGCATCGTTATAATATGTTGGTGCAGTATCTTGATAACGGTGTTGGTAAGGCGCAGATTTATATGGATGGCGAGGCAATGGGTCCGGCAATCGGCTTTACCTATGAAGATGGACAAGAGATTATCTCCGGTGCTCCATACAAGGAACCGTTCACCGCAGGTCAGCCTTCTTATATTAAGATTATCAATGATACATGGATATCGACCTCTGATAACGGTTGGTTTGATAATGTCGTAGCAGGCGGTATTGATTTCTATGAATTGAATCAGGCATATAAAAATGCAAACAAAGCAATTGCTGAGTTGACTGAAGGTGGATATTCTACTATGGCAAAGGCTGCTTTGGATAAGCTTCTGGCAGATAACCTTGCATACAAGAACAAAACTGCAGATACCCTGCTTCCGCAGGCAAAAATTGACGAGATTGCAGAAGCAATTAAAGAAGCAACTGAGGAATTGAAGAATTCCACAGCCGATGATGATGCAAAGTATGTTCCGACTGTTACCTATAATTTTGACGGAGAATGGAATCCGGAACGCTGGAACCCGGGAGCTTTGTGGCAGTGTGATGCAAACTACGGTCAGTTGGTAAACAGCAATGGTTTGTTCGGACGTGTTGCAACCGCTACCGATAAAGCTCTGCAATGGAGAAACGAAAATCCGTGGGCAAACCATGCAACCTTTAAAATGATGAATAACGGTATGATAGACTACTATCCGCGTGGTATGGTGATGGAAGCAAGCTTTGATTTGGCAATAGAATATGGAGCAGATGATCCGACAAAGGTCGGCGGTAACAGCTTTATTGCAATCAATCCGATTCCGGGTTGTGAACCAATCAGAATCTGGATTCCGCACAGAACTGGACAAATCAGTAGTGTACAGCATTCTGTAAATGGTACAGAAGTGAATGAAGTATTGTGGACAACAATGGATCCGAATTTAGAAACAGCATGGCACAAGATTTCGTTGTTGGTTCGTTATGATGACGACACCTTGAAAACAGGTACAGCAGCTGCATATTTGGATGGCAAGCCGCTCGGTTCTACCTACCAATTCAATTATAATGCAGAAGAATATAATGCTGCTGAATACGGTGTTTGGAAGATGAACACTCCGTCTGTTTTACAGATTTGTAATCTGACACACATAGAAAACAGTGATAAGATTTACATGGATAACTTGAAGCTTGCACCGGTTACACAGAAAAAAGCAAAGCTTGAAAAGCTGGTAGAGGATGCATATGAGTTATACTATGAATTAGAAGAGACCAATGGTGCAACAGCTGAACAGTTAGAAGACTTCAGATTGAAGATTGGCGCTGCAAGAAGTGTTTACGAGGGCAAGAATACTACCTTTGAAGGCATTGGTGATGAGAGTGAAGTTCTCTTTACACAAGAATTGATTGATAAGGCAATCAGCGAGTTGGAAACCCTTATGAACAGCTTTGGTCTGACTGTAAGTGTCAGCGAGTATGGTGTGCTGACTGCAACCATGGTTGGAAAAACTGCAACCGTTGCAGTTGCAGCATATGATAGCTCTGATCGTATCGTTGCAGTCATCAGCGGCGACCAGACTGCAAGCCTTGATATGTCAACCGTAGATGCGGCTTATGCAAAAGCATTTGCATGGGATGCATTAGGAACCATGATGCCGGTATCTGACGCAGTACCGTTTAACCCGTAATTGGTGAATCGTGGTATGTATAAAGTAAAATAAAGTCTGAAATTTGCAGGAGTATCTCTGCGTCACCTGTTTTATGTTGATGTTGGGATGCTCCTGCTTTTTGCAAAAAAAGCGGTTTACAATTCGTGAGATAGATGATATGATAATGGTGAAACTCTTTATAAAAGGGGCGAGAATATGAAAAAAGAAGAAAGAAAGCAAAGTCTGGTTCACCAATTGACGAAATTATTTGTGGTAATTGTGTTATTGCCGATTCTTTTATTCAGTACAATTATCTATTATCTGATGCACGAAAGCTATCAGGAGGAACAATGCGCCAGCTTTGAAACGATATTGACACAGTATGCAGATTCGGTCAATGCACAGCTGGGGCAATACAGAAGTGTTTTAGAAAGTTTGCGAAATCATCAGAATGTAGTTGAGCTGCTGCAGTTGGACAACGCAATCAAAGCAACAGCCGATACCGGCTTTAGCGGATTGGGGAGCCTTTATTCTTTAGAGGATGTTTACTCAGGAAGTCTTTATCAATGTTCGCTCTACAGTATAGCTTTACCGACAGATTATGAGTATTCCTGCCATATGGCAGAGAAAAAGCAATGGTATCAGGAAAGTGTTGCAAGACAGAGAATCGGTGTCTGGATTCCTTCTCGTACAGAGGGACAGAAAAAAGATGTTTTGTATATGACATTGCCGATTTATACAAAGAGCAACAATTTTTCCGATAGAAAGATTTCCGGAATTTTGCGATTGGAATTGTTTTCAGAATCCTTGTTCCGGGCGTTCTATCCGAAGGAACTGGGGAAGAAAATGCACTGTCTGGTTGTGGATGATTTAGGAGAGACAGTTTTTCGTAACAGTAATGATACAGATAAAATTTTTGAAGAATTTGATTCTGCCCAGATGCAGAATATCAGAACCGTAAAGGAAAATCAATATTACTTTGGAAAAAAACTAAAAGAAGAAAATTTATATATGCTCTGTTGTGTGGATTTGCCGGGCTTTGGGAACTGGGATATCATCCGGATGCTGTTTGTTTGCTTGTTAGGGATTGCAATGCTTTTTATATTCTTTATGGTAATCCACCGTTATATGAAGGGTATCGCCGGCAGAATGAGTATTTTGAACGAAAAAATGAATAAGCTGGAACGTCTTGACTTTTCGGAAGGGGCGCAGATAGAGGGAAACGATGAGTTTGCACAGATATCCTCTACCTTTGACCGGATGGCGAAGCATATCGAACAGCTTTTACAACAGAACTATCAACAAAAAATCGAAATTCAGGAGGCACAAATCAGTGCACTTTATTTTCAGATAAATCCCCATTTTTTGTATAATTCATTAGAGTCAATCAGTTCTTTGGCACAGGAAGAGGGGAGCGAGCGGGCGGCACAAATGACGCAGCAGCTCGGAAAAATGTTCCGATACAGCACCTACGAAACTGAGGATGGCATGGTGCAGGTGTCTGAGGAAATTTCTTATGTGAATGCCTATGTGGATATTCAGAATATCCGTTTTGAGAATAAATTCCGGGTGTTTTATGAAATGTCTCCGGAGGTGATGAACGAGAAAATTGTAAAATTTTCATTGCAGCCGGTGATTGAAAATGCAATTCGTCATGCATTTGTTGACCGGGAAAAAGGAATGATAGCAGTATCGGGATTTTTAGAAAAAGATTGTATCCGGATTGTTGTCAGGGATGATGGCTGCGGCATGAGCGAGGAGCAGGTTGCCAACCTGACCAAAAACCTGAACTACGGTCATAAGACAGAAGCAAAGCATGGAATCGGGCTTGCAAATGTTCACCGGAGATTACAACTGACCTATGGAGAAAAATTTGGGATTACAATAAAAAGTGTTGTAGGAAAAGGAACGGAAATTACTTTGAGATATCAAAGACAAGAGAGGTAACTATGCGAAGAGTTTTAATTTGTGATGATGAGAAATTGATTCGTACCGGAATTATTGCAAAGCTTCGGAAATTTGATATGGAAATTGACGAAATTTCTGAGGCGGAGAATAATGAGCAGGCAATCGCAAGCATAGAAGAAAAACAACCGCAGCTAGTCATTACGGATATCCGGATGGGGAAGAGCAACGGATTGGATATGATTGCAGAAATGGTTGTAAAATATCCGGAAACGCAGTTTATTATTATCAGCGGCTATTCTGAATTTGAATATGCAGAAAAAGCAATCCGGCTTGGTGTTTGCGACTATCTTTTAAAACCGGTTTCGGATGAGGATTTAAAACGGGCGGTTCAAAAAGCATTTGGAAAGCTTGCCCAAAAGGTTGAAACCCGTGCGGAGGATGGTGGCTATTTCAAGCTGGAAAATCTGATTAATCGGATTTTTCATTCCTCCGGTATCGAACAGGAGGGGTATCTTGCACAACAAGCGGAAGAACTGATGCACCTGGAGAATGGATTCTACCTTTGTATTCTGTTTTATGTTGAGGATTCCAGCTTTGAGGTCTCGGATTTTGAGGGGCAGGATGCAGAGCTTTTAAAATACGGAATCCGGAATATGGTAATGGAAATTTCGGAGGAGTTGGAGCTTAGTGTACAGGTGTTTTCTGATTTTCGCAGTGATAACCGACTGATTTTGCTTGTACGTGATACGGAGGAATCCAGGCTTGAAATCAGGGCAAAAATTTTTGCCGCAAGAATTACCAATGCTGTCCGGGAGCATTTAAAGGTAAATATTACGCTGGGTGTAAGCAGTGTAAGTGATAAGCTGGAACGAAAGCTTTACCAGGAGGCAAAAAAAGCGGTACAGAATAAATTTGTTCAGGGAATCAATCAGATTTATTATTTCAGTAAGAATCATGATGTAACCGGGATGCAGGCTTTGCCTGAGGGGGAATTTTCCAATCTCAGGCGTTATGTATATGCCAACGATGTGGTCGGAATCAGAAAAAGCATCCGCAACATCCTCAAGGAGAAGAATCGGAGTGGGGAATATATCTTTGCGGTCTATCTGAATCTGATTAACATTTTAGTCGGAATGGGAGAAAAGACCATTGCACTTCTGGATTATAAGTATTCGGATTATCTGAGTGACGATTATCTGACAAGACTGGAAAATGACAAACAGTTGGAGGAATTTTTTGTTTCAATGATGATGCTTGGCTGTCGTCCGGAGCAGGAAAGCTTTGCAAAGAACTGTAAGGATATGATGCAACAGATTAAAGAGTATATTGACCGCAATTATATGCAGGATATTTCGGTCAGCGGACTTGCAAAACTGTTTAATATCAATTTCAGTTATTTTTCGACCATTTTCCGGCAGGAAATCGGGAAAACGCTGACGCAGTATCTTCGTGATGTGCGGATTGAAAAGGCATGTGAGCTTTTAAAGAATGAAGACATCAATACCGAGCATATTGCAGAGGCGGTCGGCTTCCATGATACCCTCTATTTTTACCGGGTGTTTAAAAAGAGTAAGCAGATGACACCGACGGAGTACCGGAATCTGTTCAAGGCTTTATAAAATCAAAATTTTGTCCATATAAACCCTTGCAATTATCCACTCCGAAAAAGTGTGAAATATGTTACAATGTAGATAATATAATCGAGGTGATAGCATTTTGAAAGCAAAAGCAAGAAAGGAAAAAACACCGCAGAATAAAAGTCTGTTTTATGAACAGAAAATACGTCCGGCAATCAAGGATATCAAATTCTACCGTGGACTGTATTGGTTCATTATTCCTGCGTTGGTCTGGTACTTTATTTTCTGGTTGATTCCGCTTTACGGAATCACGCTGGCATTTAAGGATTTTAATTACCGGGACGGTCTGTTCGGAAACGACTGGGTAGGTCTGAAATATTTTAAAACATTTATTGCAAATCCGCAGTTCTGGATGATGATTCGCAACACTCTGACCATCAGTATTTTAAAAATGATACTGTGCTTCCCGGTGCCGATTATTTTTGCACTGATGCTCAACGAAATCCAGCATCCATTGAGTAAACGGATTATGCAGACGATTTCTTATCTGCCGCATTTTGTGTCGTGGGTTATCATTGTTGCAATCCTGAATAAATTCATTTCGCCCTATGGCGGTTTGATTAATGAACTTCGGGAAAAGTTCTTTGGTTTGACACCACATTACTATATGGGTGATACGAAGTGGTTTTATCCGCTGATTATCCTGACACACAATTATAAGACGATGGGCTTCTCATCTATCTTGTATTTATCGGCAATTGCCGGAATCGACCAGGAGTTGTATGAAGCGGCATACATAGATGGCGCGGGGAAAATGCGTAGCTTGTTATCCATTACGTTACCATGTATCAAGCCGACCATTGTTTTGAATTTCATTCTGAATATCGGCGGTTTGCTTGCGGCAGGCTTTGACCAGATTTATCTGATGACAAACCCGTCCAACGAAATGATTGCAAATGTACTGGATGTATATTCCATCAATGTCGGTATCAAGGGCGGAAATTTCTCGCTCGCAACAGCGGTTGGACTCTTTACCTCAGCAATCAGCTTTTTGATTGTCTGGGCTACGAACCGAATCAGCAGACGTATTTCGGAAATTTCATTGTGGTAAGGAGGTTCGTATCGTGGTAAAAAATAAAACATTGGGTTATCGTGTCGGAAACACAATCAATTACATCGCAGTCTTTTTGCTTTGTGCGATGATGCTTTATCCGTTCTGGTATCTGCTCGTTTTGTCCTTCAATGACGGTGTCGATGCCATGAAAGGCGGATTGTATTTCTGGCCAAGAAAATTTACCCTTGAAAATTTCAAAACAGCGTTTGAAAATGAAGAGATTGTCGATGCGTTCATCATTTCTATTCTGAGAACGGTAATCGGAACGGTGCTCACCTTGTTTGCAAGAGCAGGTGTTGCATACGCACTCAGCCGGAGACGGTTCTGGGGAAGACAGGCACTCTCCTTCTTCTTCTACTTTACCGGTTTGATTGGCGGCGGTATGATTCCGAGTTATATTCTCTACCGTCAGTTGGGACTTTTGAACAATTTCTGGATTTACATTCTGCCGGGTATGTACTCCTTCTTTGATATGGTTATGCTCCGGACCTATTTCCAGGGCATACCGGACAGTATGGAAGAGGCGGCGTGTATCGACGGATGCGGATCGTTGAGAACCTTTTTCCAGATATATATTCCGCTGTCCAAGCCGATTCTTGCAACACTTGCTCTGTTTGCGGCGGTCGGTCATTGGAATGACTGGTTTGTGGGAATGTTTTACATCACAGACAGATCCCTGCAGCCGGCGGCAACTTTGTTGCAACGGTTAATCAGTCAGGTGGATTTGACAAAAATGTCCAATCAGCAAATTGATGCATATATGCAGAATCAACCGCAGACAACGCCTGAAGCGTTGCGTATGACCTTTGTTATTGTCATGACAATCCCGATTCTGTGTGTCTATCCGTTTTTACAAAAGTATTTTGTAAAGGGTGTTATGATTGGAGCAGTAAAAGCGTAAAAATTGGGGTGTTTCCCTGGAAATAAAAGAAATGGAGGAAGAATTATGAATTTCAAAAAGAAGACAGCATTATTATTGGCTTTGGTAACAGCGACCGGAATGTTTAGCGGTTGTTCCAAGCAGACTGCAACAAAGGATGGCTCGGTAGAGGTTTCCTTCCTGAATTGCTGGCAAGGCTCAGAAGCACCGTCCGGTGTTGACTATGCAAGCAATCCGGTTGCAGATGTGATTGCAGAAAAGACTGGGGTAAGACTAAAATACTTATCCTGCCCGACTTCAGAAATTGAACGTCTGAATCTGGCGTTCTCAACCGGTGATGTACCGGATATTGTATCTGCACCGTTCTGGGGTGCACATGACCCGCATACACAGGTAATCAAAAAGGCGGCAGAACAAGGATTATTGCTTCCGCTCAATGATTATATTGAGCAGTACGCGCCGAATTTGAAGGATGCATGGAGCCCGGAATTAATCAGCCGTGACTATCTGGAAAATGATTTTGAACCGCCTGTATTTGAAGGTGAGCATTATTTCTTTACCACCAGTCTCCCACTGAGTGATCTGGACAGACCGACTCCGAATGCGTACAATGCATATATCAGAAAGGATATTTTAGAGGCATTGGGTGTAGATCCTGCATCAATATCAGATTCTGAAAAGCTCTATGAGCTGATGAAGCAGGTAAAAGCAGGTAATTTTAAGGATGTAAACGGCAATGACGTGATTGTATCCGGAACCTGGCACAGTGGTTGGACCTTTGAGCCGTTCTATAATACATATGTTTCTCAGAGAGATATGTTCTCCTCCTTCAAGCATGAAAACGGAGAAATCAAGCTCTATCAGAACACGGAACGTTATGCAAAGCAGGTGCTTTATCTAAGAAAGCTCCGTGCAGAAGGCTTGCTTGACTTAGAGTGCACAACCCAGACCAATGCTCAGGCGGTAGAAAAGATGTCTACCGGTAAGGTTGCAATTGTTGGTTCGCCGTACACAACTGTTTATGATACTTTAAAGAATGTCCTTTATAAAGATCATCCGGAAATGGAATATGTACCGTTAGGACCTATCATGAACATGGATGGAGAACCGTATCAGAATACCGGTGTTGCAAGAAAGAAATGGGGCGGCGGTGGCGTAATCTTTGTTTCTGCAACCGCAAAGCATCCGGAAAAGATTATGGAATTTTTGAACTATCTGAACTCTGATGAGGGTGTTACCTTGTTAAGATATGGTATTGAAGGAACCCATTATGAACTGGTTGACGGAAAGCCGCGTTTAAAAGAAGATATCTTAAAATCATATGAAGAGGATCCGTTGAACCTGCCCAGATTGGGTATCAACCTGTATACTCCGCTCATTTTAAAAACAGGTTATGCAACCAGATTTGGTGAAGATCAATACGGTAAAGCATTGAATGAGTATACAGAAGCTCAGAAGCACGCAATTGAAGTATCACCGACCACCTATTTGGAGGATGTTTACTCTTTGAACTTTGTCGCAACCAGATACCCGAAATGGGATGAAATTCTCAACGTGATGAACACCGGAGACGGTGGCTTGATGAATAAAGCAGGTGTGGCAGAAACTGAAGAAGAAGCACTTGAGTACATTCGTCAGTCCAGAGAATTTTATGCAAAGAACGGTATGACAGAATTTGAAGCTTGGATGACCGAGCATCAGAATGATACCTCAGAAGAATTGGCAGCGTTAGATGCAGCTGCTGCACAGAAGTAAGAAAAAACAAAGGGAGGCTGTTGTACAAAATATTCGTTTCGTGCAACAGCTTCTTTTCAAAATCAGTAGAAGAATATCAGATTGGGGATGTTTATGAAAAAGAGAGTATTATGCTTTTTGCTTGCAACCATTTTTGCTCTGCTTTGCTTCCCGTCTGCGTGGGCGGCTGTCATTGATTCCTCTACTCTTTATAGCATCAAGAGCTTTGGTGCAATGGGGGACGGAATCACGGATGATACTGCGGCAATTCAGGCGGCAATTGATTCAGTAAGTAAGAATTATGGCTACGGAACGGTTTTCATTCCGGAGGGTGAATATGTCATTACGAAGCAGATTGCACTAAAAAGCAATGTAAATATCAAGGGAACAGGACCGAAATCAGTTCTGATTTTGCGAAACATAACCGATACATATTTTCAGGCATTTATGGCAACAAGCCAGAAAAATATTCATATCTCAAATTTCCGTGGTGTGAATGAATGTCCGAATACTTATGCTTTGTGGACTCACTTTTTAATGTCGGAGAACTGTACGGTAGAGAATCTGATTGCAGAGGTTTCCGGAATCGGTTCTTCGCAGGGAAACAAAGAAATCCGGTCGAAGAATATTGCCTTTAAAAATAATACGATGTACGGAAATGCATTGGGCGGTGCTTATTTCGGTCTGACCGGCATTTCCTTCAGCTTTACAACCGGTGGTATCGCAACCGGAAACCGGATTGAGTACTGCGCGCACGGTATTAACTGGTGGGGCGGCGACTCTAACACCGTTGTTGACGGTGCACCGGAAAATGAGCGTTGTGCTCAGAATATTGTCATTGCAAACAATGTCATTGAACACGTTGGTGGCGGTGGCATCTGGGGCTCTATGGGACAGAATATTGTCATTACCAATAATGTTGTCAACGATGCGCACGACGTAGGAATTGACTTGGAGGGTACCTATGACACAATTGTATCCAACAATGTTGTAAAAGATGGATATAATGGCGGACTCACAACCTTCTTTTTCTGCCGAGGAATTACCTTTAGCGGAAATACTGTTTATAATTCTACACCGAATACATGTGGTTTTAAAGTCTATAATTCTGCGCAGGATATAAAGAATGAGGATATCACCGTTATCGGAAATACGTTTGTAAATACTAGTGAAGGTACTGGAGTAGTTGGCGGAGATAACTGTGAAAAGATTATTTATGCCAATAATAATTTTATCAATGTTCGCATGGACCATGACTTTAATAACAGTCGTTTTACGAAAGTAGATTCCAACCATTTTGTATTTGACCGCCCGATTACGAATTTAAAACCGGCAGTAGAAGTCGGAACCACGCATAAGAGCGGTGAATGTATCTTCCAGAACAATCTGGTAGAATCCTTGGTAGAACAACCGGAGGAAGTTATTGGTGTATTTGTGACACAAAGTGATAATTCCTCTAAAACCAATAATATTATTGAGGGAAATATCATCAAGGGTTTTTCAACCGATATCTGGTTAAATAATGCTGCAATCAGACAAAAGCATGTTTATGCAGTAGATAATAATATTTTTGGTTCGGGAAATCTAAAGGTGGATGATACAACCGTCACAACTTATCAGGATAATTTCCGTACGGATGGCGGATATCTGTTTGCTGGAATTCCGGGCGATGGAACCTATCAGACCGGACAGGTTATTTATTTCCGGACACCGGATGTTGAAAATGCAATCGGAGCAGTTTGTATCGAAGGTGGCGCACCCGGAAAATGGAAGCTGTTTGGATTTTTAAAGGATGGAGCGCAATGATGCGAAAAAAGCAATTCGGAGTCTTTTTGGGAACTTTGTTGCTGACAATGGCGGCAACAGTTTCGGCTTCTCAATACAATGTTTTGGACTATGGAGCAAGAAATAACGGATTCACCGATTGCACGTCTGCAATCCAGAAAACGGTAGATGCGGCTTATGCCGGAGGGGGAGGAACCGTATATTTTCCTCGTGGATCCTATGTTGTAAAGAAAACCGTACAAATGAAGGATGGTGTATCAATAGCCGGAAGCGGAATGTCAGTCATTAAAGCAAATCTGACCGGAACCGGTGCAGTATTTGATTGGGCGGAATCGTCTGAGCTTATACTGGAGGCAATGAATGTTCAGAGCAGTAATGCGAACTTAGTCGCTTTTTCTGTTGAGGATGGTGAACATATCACCGTACAGAATTGTATTGTTTCCGGACTTTCTATGTTGGAGGTCGGAAATCAACCGGATTCGGTTTGTTTGTATCATAATCAGGCGGACGGTTTGTCTGGAAAATGTGCCCCGGTAACGGTTTTAAAGGCGGGTAAGATTGAGGCGGAACAAAATCAGTGGAGTAATTATCAGAACCTCTTGCAGTTGGGTGGAACAGAGCTGATTGTACGCCATAACCGTTTTTATGATGCCGGCATCGGGCTGGCAAATGTTTCAGAACTGATTATGGAAGGAAACACCTTTGTAGAAGGTTGTGTTTCGCTGGATTCTGTAAAAAATGCCGATATCAGAACCAATCATATCAGCAGTAATACTAAGACGAACCTATTGATTTCCGGAAAGTCACAGAATCTTCGGATTCATGCCAATCATTTCAGAACCGATACAGATCAGCATCAGATTCTTCAGATTCTGGACACTACGGGAACCAACTCGCAAATCAAACTATCTGCGAACAAGTTCCTGATGAAAATCGGTGAAGACGGAAAAACCGCAGGTGAAGGATTGGCAACGGCTTTCATTCTTGGGTGTAAAATGCTAACACTTGAGAATAATTATTGGAACAATGTATGTCTTAAGGTAGAACAGAATCAGCCGATTTGTCAGATTCAGGATAACCGTTTTCTGGTATCCAATGTTGCGGCGAATGTATTTACCGCTTTTGAGGTTTTGGCAAAAAAGGGTT
>SVJN01000018.1 GCA_015068965.1 Oscillospiraceae bacterium | reverse complement strand
TGTAGCAAAAAATATATTCCATACCTATAAGAGATTAATACTTGTTCACTTCACTTCCTATAAGGGTAATCTTATTCATGTATTCTATATCGTAGGGAACGACCTGTGTGTCGTTCCGAAAATTTCCGTACCTATCAGAGATTGATACGAACATCCGGGTTCTTTGATTTCCAAAATAAATATTCCATACCTATAAGAGATTGATACATTTCAATGAAAGCATCCTCAACTGAGAAAGCACCTTTGTGTATTCCATACCTATAAGAGATTGATACCCGACCCAATATTCACTAATATCCTTTTTCACAAGTATTCCATACCTATAAGAGATTGATACTCAACATCCACCCATTAAAGGGCTTTTTACATATTTGTATTCCATACCTATAAGAGATTGAGACAAGTGAAACCCCTTAGGTTTTATAAAATTACCTCGTATTCTATCCCTGCGAAAAATTGACATACGAGGAGGAAATCCCCAAACACGGTTTCACGGTCTATATGTCTTTTTAGAAAATTTCAAGCAAAAAAAATCACCCGACGGTGTACATAGGTACGCCGAAAGGTGATTTTTTTGTAGCAAGTTTTGTGTTCTGTGCATTGTCTGCCTTTTAAAACAGCAATGAAAAGGTGTATCGTTGTTTCAAAATTGTAGTGCAATGTAACAACTAAAAGTTGACAATCCCTCAGTCACTTCGTGACAGCTCCCGTCTTGCCTCCTTTGATGCGTAGCATTAAGGGAGGGGGACCATGTGAAACATGGTGGAGGGATGGAGGCGACTGTTTTTCCGGCAAGAATCAATCCCTCAGTCACTTCGTGACAGCTCCCTTTACACAAGGGAGCCGGACAAGGGAGCCTTCAAGCCCTCCTTGTGTAAAGGAGGGTGGCACGCAAAGCGTGACGGGAGGATTGATTTGTGTAAAGTTTTAGTTGATACAAGATAGTAGGGGCGGATGCCTTCATCCGCCCGAATTACGGGGCGATGTGGGCATCGCCCCCTACAAGAGAATAATTTTTTTCATAGCAAGTAGTCTTGCGGTCTATTCATTTTTTCTTCCGGAATAGGAATGGCAAAAAATAGTGCAGAACGAAAAAAAATCACCCGACGGTGTGCGTTGGTACGCCGAGTGGTGATTTTTTTGTAGCAAGCAGTCTTGCAGTCTGCACATTTTTTACCTTTCCTCAGAAAATAGGAAAAAATGCCCGGAATCAACAACCCGAGCTCAATCAAGGCACTTCCTTGATTGAGGTTACCCGACGGCGTACATAGGTACGCCGAGTGGCGAGGTTTGTTGATAGCAAGAAAACAATATTTTCTTGCGTTCCGGACTTTTTTTACATTTTCTATCAGGCTCTGGGATGAGCTTTTGCATATACATCCTTCAATTTGTTGCTGACTAAATTCGCATACACCTGCGTTGAGGAAATATCGGCATGACCGAGCATTTCCTGAATGGATTTCAGGTCTGCGCCGTTTTCCAGAAGATGTGCTGCAAAGGAATGCCGCAGGGTGTGCGGTGTAATATCCTTCTGGATATTGGCTTGCTTTCTGTACTGCTTGATAATTTTCCAAAAGCCTTGTCTGGAAATTTCCGAGCCGTTGCAGTTTAGAAACAGAGCCGTTTCCCCCTCCGAGCGAACCAATTGCGTTCGTGCATTGCTCAGATATCGGCTGAGTGCCATCTTTGCAATGGTTCCAATCGGAACAATCCGCTCCCGTTTTCCCTCCCGGCATCGGATAAATCCAACCGAGAGATTTACATCATTGACTTTTAAATGAATCAGCTCCGAAACCCGGATTCCGGTTGCGTACAAAAGCTCTAACATTGCTTTGTCTCTTACGCCCTTGATTCCGCTCTCATCCGGCTGTTCCATTAAAAGCTCCACCTCTGTTGTGGTCAGAATCTGCGGCAGCTTCCGTTCTGTGTGCGGTGTTTCTAACTGTGCGGTCGGATTCTTCATTTCGATTCCGCACAAAATCAGATAATCATAAAAAGAACGAATGGAGGCAATGCTTCTGGAAATGGTGGATTCTGCTCTGCCATTTTGCCGTAGCGACAAAAGATATGATAAAATTGTTGTTTTGGTTGTCTTTTCAAATCGGTCGATATGATGCGCCCGAAGATATGTAACAAATTGTGATGCGTCCCGGTGATACGATAAAACAGTGTTCTGAGATTTGTGCTTGATTCCGGACAGATAATTTGCGAAATCATCTACATATGCTTGCACGTTTTCTTCCCTCTTTCTCTATTTTCAAAGCCCTCTTTTCCCGGTTCTTTCAAAGGGCGAATGAACATATTATAGCACACTTTTTGCTTTTTGTACAGAGTTTTATATCATTTTAGCAAGAAACATTTGAAAATATCTTTTTTATTCCCTAAATTCTGACAAAGAACGGAACGAAAAGCTTTATAAATGTAGTGGTTACATAACCTTCAAAAAAAGCACTCACACAAAATATAGTGAAGCAAATCAGAGCAACCAGAAAAAAAGAACCCAACAAATTTTTATCTTTTTTCTGCTTTTTTCGTGAAAAACAGACCGTATATGCCGCAAAGAAAAGCATGGCAGGAAACAAAATCAGGTTGGCAAACAGCGAGGATGCCGAAACCAGCAAGCCACGGGTACCGTAGTATTTGACACACGCCGCCGTTGTAAAGCCTAAGGAAAACCCCTTTACCCCCATTCCGGCACCGATGCCGATGCTCCCCAGCCGGAAAAACGCACAAACAAACAAGAATCCAAACAGCTTGGCGTGATTAAAAAAGGCGTTGCAAAAAACCGAAAACCGATTCCCTTCCGTTTGCAGATTCTGAAAAAAACCAGTCAGATATTCAGAAAGCCCTTTGTCCGTTGTCCCGCTTGTCCTGACGGCATATACCGCTCCGATGCTGATTCCTGCGGCAAAGCATACCGCCATCAGAATCCATGCAAGCCGCAGGCGCTTTTGGTTGTACTCTGTCATGTTTCTCATAACCTTTCTCTTTGTAGTCCTGGAATTTTTCCCTTACTCCATATTTATGAGACATAAAAAGAATTCATTCCTGTTATGCAAGAAATGAATTCTGATACACAGTATACCTTTTGACTGACTTTACCGTTGCAGACGTTCTATTCTGTCCTCCGTTGCAATTGCAACAATGTGGTCTCCGTGGCGGAACACATAGTCTCCGCCCGGCACCGGGTCAAGCTCGTCACCATTTTTCACTGCAACAATATTGATTTGATATTTTCTTCTGACATCCAGCTCGGAAAGCGGTTTGCCAATCCATGCAACCGGAACCGAAATCTCGTACATGGAATATTCATCACTCAGCGGAATATAGTCAAACAAATTCTTTGCGCTATATTTGACTGCCGTTTTTTCTGCAATTTCAGCCTCCGGGTAAATCACATCATCCGCTCCAATTTTGCTCAAAAGCATTGCCTGCCGGTCATGGGATGCAACTGCAACCACCCAGACCGCTCCCAGCTCCTTCAGAAGCGAAGTAATTTCCAAGGATGCCTGAAAATCCTCCCGAACTGCAACAAAGCATACATCAAACTCACGAACTCCGATGGCACGCAGAACGCTTTCCTGACAACAATCTCCCACCATAGAATCGGAGAAATCATTTTCAATGTTTTCGATTTTCTCTCCGTTGTTATCAATCAGCATGATTTCATTTCCAAGCTGTTTTAGCTTGCTTGCCAGATGTCTGCCGAAGCGACCTGCACCAATAATTAAAATTGACTTCATCTGTGTTCTTCCTTTCTATCCGATTAAAATTTTTTCCGACGGTCTTTCAATCGGTGCCTTCTTTCTTTTTTCTGCAAAAGCAAGCATCAACGACATTCCGCCCACACGCCCGGCAAACATCAGAACGATTACCACAAGCCTTGAAACACTTCCGAGCGTCGGCGTCAGGCTCATGGAAAGTCCGACCGTTCCGATTGCCGAAACAGTTTCAAACAAGACCTTCCTTAAAGATACCCCATCCACAGCACAAATCAGCATTGCTCCGATTAATGCCGCACCAACATACACAACAAAAATTGCACACGCCTGCCGCAAAGCCTCTTCTGATAATCTGCGGCGGAATACGGTGATATGCTCATTATGTCTTGCACAAGCAATGACCGCCAGAATCAGCACCGCAAAGGTTGTGGTTTTTAATCCGCCTGCCGTTGAGCCGGGGCTTCCTCCAATCAGCATCAGAACCAGAGTCAGCAGATAACTGCTATCTGATAATGCTGATAAATCCACCGTATTAAAGCCTGCGGTACGAACGGTTACACTATGGAACGCCGCCCGAAGAAGCCGTTGTCCTCCGGTACATCCTGCACCGCTTGCATCTGCTTCCAATAAAAAGAACAGCACCGTCGGAACAAGCAACAGAATTGCCGTTGTTGCCAGAACGATTTTGGTGTGCAGCTCATAATCACGGAGCTTTGTTTTTTTCTCAAAAATATCCTGCCAGACCAAAAATCCCAACCCGCCGATGATAATCAACAGCATCAGAACCAGATTCACCAACACATCGTCTGCATACCCTACAAAGGAGGAAAACGGCTCATACACGCCCATCAAATCAAACCCAGCGTTACAAAAGGCAGATACCGAATGAAACACTGCATAAAAAATTCCTTTTCCTATCCCCATTTGCGGGCAAAACCGGATTGCCAGCAGGATTGCACCGACTCCTTCAAAAATCAAGGTTCCGTAAAGAATCCGAAGCATTAGTGCCGTAACACCTGCCATTTGCATCGCACCTGCAGATTGCATGAACAAACGGCGTTCAAACAGTCCGAGCTTTTTCTTTAAAAAAATGGCGAATAAAGAAATTATGGTCATAAAACCAAGTCCGCCAATCTGAATCAGTACCAGAATGACAAGCTTTCCAAACAAAGACCAATGCGTTGCCGTATCATATGCAATCAGACCGGTCACGCAAGTAGCACTCGTCGCTGTGAGCAAAGCATTTAAAAACGGTGTGCTTTCTCCGTTTGCAGACGAAACCGGCAACTGTAATAACACAGCACCAATTAAAATCACAACCGCAAACGTCAACGCAATCAACTGCGTTGTTGTCAATAAACCTTTCCAGTTGATTTTCATAAAATGCCTCATTTCTCAAATATTCTTCCTTTATTTTACTACACTTTATCCCCGATTTCAATAGAAAATCATGATTTTATGAAAACAGCCTTCCGGTCTGCTTGCAAACATTTTCTTTTTATGATATACTAAAGCTAACACAAATAACGAGGTGAATCAAAATGAAGCATGAATATATCAGACGGGCATACTACCACGAAACCGACCAGATGGGGATTATCCACCACTCCAATTATGTAAAGTGGATGGAGGAGGCACGGATTTCGCTTTTAAACGCCTGCGGTCTTTCCTACAAGAAATTGGAGGAGGAGCAGATTATCAGTCCGGTTTTAGAAATCCATACCCAATACAAAAATATGGTACATTTTGATGAGGAAGTAATCATCACCGTCCGGATTTTGGAATATGACGGCATCCGGCTTGCGTTCTCCTACGAGATGCGAAAAAAAGAGGACGGCACAATCTGTTGTTTGGGAGAAAGCCGGCATTGCTTTTTGAATGCACAGGGACGGGTGATTTCCCTGAAAAAAGCAAAACCGGAAAACGACCGTCGGTTCCGGGAAGTTTTGGCACTCCCTGACTGATACAGAATTGTAATGAAATTTTTATATACTTGTGCTTGAAAAAACTGTCGAATCATGTTAGAGTAATGATAGAATCTATGAAAAAGGACGATTGAATATGAGAAAATTTCTTGCATTACTGCTTTTTTTACTTCCGACAACGGTATACGCCTCCGACCTTTCCTCCTGGGCAAAGGAGGACTACGCCGCCGCTTCTGAGCATGGTCTGCTCCCCTTTACGGTGGCGGTCAATAACCTGCAGGAGGAAATCACCCGGGAGGAATTCTGTGAGCTGGCGGTGCGTCTTTATGCAGGACTGAGTGGAGAAACACTCTCAGAGCCCGACATCTATCCCTTTGAAGACAGCGACAGCATTGTGATGGCACAGGCCTATCAGCTTGGTATCATTGCCGGAAAAAATAACAATATGGCAGACCCTTTGGGAAGCATTACCCGTCAGGAGCTGGCAAAAATGCTGGTAAACACCCTGAAGGTGGCAGATATTCCCCTAAAGCGTGACCTTTCCTTTGAAACGGCAACGAAATCCTTCCACGATGCATCCGAGGTAGCACCCTGGGCAACGACGGATATTGCAACCGCTTTACATTACGGCTTCATCAGCGGATTTTCCGAAACACAGCTTGCACCGCTCTTTGGTGCCACCCGGGAGCAGGCAGTTGCCATCATCAACCGTACTTATCAGAAATTTTCAAAATCGCAGTCTACCTACGAGCTTCCCCGGATTCTTTCACATACTGCCGACAGTATCTTAAATGCGGATTTGAATCTGAGCTGGACACCGATTCCGGAGGCCTTAGAATACAGTATCATCATCAAGGACGGAAACTTCTTTCCCTTTACCATGACTGCAACCGAGAACACCGAAATCACAATTGACACCTCCGACTTTAAAACCGGCGGTGCTTACACAGCAATTGTTGGTGTATCCTACCCGGACGGGAGTGAAAGCTTCAGTATTCCGTTGGATTTCCACTATCTGTACCGGACAAAGATGACCTCCAAGCCGAGAACCGAAAAGGAGCTTCGGGTATTCCCCGAAGGCGATGCGTTCACCACCAAGGAGCAGGCAGATGCATATATGGTTGAGGTAACGGTGGATGTGTGGAATATGAAATCAGACGGCACAAAATACCCTGCAAAGCGGACAATCTGTGTCAATTCTGCCTTAGCTGAGGACGTGAAGGAAATTTTCCGCATCATCTACGAGCATCCGTCTCAATTCCCGATTAAGAGCGTGGGCGGCTATAGCTGGCGAAACACCGCTTTGGGAAAGGTTTCTCAGCACAGCTACGGCACCTGCATTGATATTAACCCGGATGAGAACTACTACTGCTATACCAACGGTACCGCCATCACCGGCTCGCATTGGTTACCCGGTGAGGACCCCTATTCCATCACCCCGGATGGCATTGTTGTTTCTGCATTTGCAGAATATGGCTGGGATTGGGGCGGAAACTGGAATAACGGCAGAAATTCGGTCATTGACTATATGCACTTTACGTTTTTGGGAAAATAATATCGGAATGTTAGTAGGGGAAGTTTAAAAATAGTGCAGAACGAATGAAACGAAGTATTGTGCGATTCTCTGACGCACAATACCTTGCCCGATGGCGTACGCGGGTACGTCGAGAGGTTCGTTGAATTCGTAGTTTGACGGCATAAAAATAAAGAGAAATCCGCATTTTTTGCGGATTTCTACAAAAATTTGCAAGTTTAAACGTTTTGTAATGCTTGTAAATGCTTACGAAAAGCCGTCAAACGGTCGGTGCATTTTTAAACATCCCCCTTCAAATATTGTATTTTTTCATATACTCCCGGTATAACTCATCAAACAAATTCTCTCCATGACTCTTGACATAGTTGAGATACTCATGTGTTTTGAAGCTATCCTCTGCTACCTGAATCAGGCAAACCGCAACATTGGAGCAATGGTCTGCAACACGTTCGTAGTTGGTGACAATATCGGTAAAGATAAAGCCCATTTCCATGGTACACTCATTATTTTTCAACCGTTCAATGTGTCTGGTCTTCAATTCCCGTTTGATGTTATCAATTACCTGCTCTAACGGCTCGATATTCTTTGCCTTCACCACATCATCATGCACAAACACATCGGTGGTGTTTTCGATGATTTCACGGATTGCCGCACTTGCGATCTCCAGCTCATGCCGGGCATTTTCCGAAAAGATAATCCGTTTTGTATGGATTTCCTCTGCCGTTGTCAGGAGGTTGCAGGCATGGTCTGCGATTCGCTCAAAGTCTCCGATGCTATGCAAAAGCTGGGAAACTTCATGGCTGTCCACCGTACCCAGATGCTTCTGACTGACCTTGACCAGATAGGAACCGAGCTTATCCTCATAATCATCAATCAGCTCTTCATTTTCCAGAATGGTTTTTGCTCCTGCTTCTGAATAGCTGACCAGCAAATCCATTGACAAAAACAGCGTGTCCTTTGCAAGCTCCGCCATCTGATTTGCAACCTTTTTACACTCACCGATTGCAATTGCCGGCGTTGCTAAAAGACGTTCGTCCAGAAGCTGAACCTCGTCCGGGGTTTCCTCTTCCTTGATTAAGAAATATGCAAGCTTTTCCAACTGCTTGGTAAACGGCAGCATCACAAAGGTAGCAACTACATTGAAGATGGTATGGACTGTCGCAATTCCAACCGGGGAAATGCTATCCTCTACAAAGGTAAATTTTATCATAGCATTTACACTATAGAATACAACCAAAAACAGAATCGTTCCGATGATGTTAAAGCACAGATGCACAATTGCGGCACGGCGTGCATTTTTATTCGCTCCGATGGAGGAAAGCATTGCCGTTGCGCAGGTGCCGATATTTTGTCCCAGAATAATCGGGAATGCCATCCCGAAGGTTACACTTCCGGTAGTTGACAACGCCTGCAGCATACCAACCGATGCCGAGGAGCTTTGAATGATTGCCGTGAGTAATGCGCCAACAATAACACCAAGAATCGGATTTGCAAACAGGAGCATAATATCCCGGAATTCCTGCATTTCTGAAAGCGGTTCTACCGCCGCAGACATCATATTCATACCGGTAATCAGGATTGCAAAGCCAAGAAAAATCGTACCGATATCCTTTTTTCTGCTGTCTCTTGTCACCATATAAAGCAAAATGCCGACAATAGCAGTAATCAATGCAAGGTTTGAGGTTTTAAACAACTGTAACACAATATTATCACTCTCCAACCCGACCAGACTCAGAAGCCATGCCGTAACGGTGGTACCGATATTGGAGCCCATAATGATTCCGATAGATTGTGACAGCTTCATCACACCCGAGTTTACAAAACCAACCACCATAACGGTTGTTGCAGAAGAGCTCTGGATGATTGCAGTCACTGCAGTCCCCAACAGAACACCCTTTAATCGGTTTGATGTCAGATTCTCAAGCACACTTTTTAACTGGTTTCCGGAGCTTTTTTCCAAGCCCTCTCCCATCAAAGCCATGCCGTACAAAAAAATTGCCAGTCCGCCCAATACGGACAGTAAAGAAAAAATCGTCATTTTCTTTTTTCCTCTCTTTCCCTCTTTTTCACAACACTATTTTATCCGGTGTTTGTTAAATCTACAACCATATCATGTTAAATTTATGTAAATTATTTCTTTATACGAAAAAGCCATCATGTCCGGACGGAACATAATGGCTTTTTGTATTATTGATCCTTTTTCACATTCTCCAGCTTCTGCTGACGGCGTTGTTTTACATCCTCGCTCATCGGCTTGATATCGCCTGCAGCAGTCAATGCCTGTCTGGTCAGCAACGGACCAACCAATTCATAAATCAGGACTGCAAACAAGGTGATATTACGAATCAGACCGCCTTGCTCTCCCAACTGCATCGCAATGGTACACATACCCAGTGCAACACCTGCCTGCGGAAGCAGAGTGATACCTAAATATTTACAGATAGACGGACTGCATTTGGTTGCCTTTGCACTTGCATAAGAACCAAAATATTTACCCAGCGAACGGAAGATGATATACACGATTCCGACAATAACAATTGCCATGTCCGCAAACACACCAAGCTCTAACTCTGCACCGCTGATGACAAAGAACAACGCAAAGAGCGGAGAGGTCCATTTATCTGCCGCCGCCATCAAATCATGAGACAGAGAACAGATATTACAGAATACCGTTCCGAGCATCATGCAGGTCAGCAAAGATGAAAAGCTGACGTGTACCGGTCCGATATGGAAATCCAGCATTGCCAGAGATGCCGTTAAAAATACAACTGCAATGGTTAAGTTCAAACGGTTGGTGTTGGAATTGAAGAGCCTTTCCAGCTGTGTCAGAATCCAGCCCATTACTGCACCCAAAAGAAGAGATGCCACAATTTCAACCATCGGATTGACAATAATCGAAATCATATCCAGATTACCGACCACCAAAGTCTTTGCAATACCGAAGGAAACTGCAAAAACAATCAGACCGACCGCGTCATCCAACGCAACAATCGGCAACAGCAGACTGGTGAGCGGGCCCTTTGCCTTGTACTGCCGTACTACCATCAGGGTTGCCGCCGGTGCCGTCGCAGTCGCAATCGCACCCAAGGTAATTGCTTGCGCAACCGAAAGCTTTTCCGGCATCAACAAATGCAGACCAAACAATGCCAAATCAACAAATAAGGTCGCAACCAACGCCTGGAAAATACCGATGATTAAAGCTTGTTTTCCCGTGCTTTTCAATTCATCCACCCGGAACTCATTTCCGATAGAAAAGGCAATAAAGCCCAATGCAACCTCTGATATCAAAGATAGCTTTGCCACATCCTCCGCCGTCGGGAATCCGATGCCTTCAAAGCCCAAGGCTCCGATGCAATAAGGACCAATCAGAACACCTGCAATCAGATATGCAGTAACTGACGGCAGTTTTAGAGGCTTAAATACCCGGGTCATAATTAACCCTGCTAACAGGGCAATTGATACTGATAGTAATGTATTCATTTCTTCGCTTCCTTTTTTTCAATTTTTCGCACAAGGTTTAGTATAACACAATCGGTTTCTTTTTTCAAGCATTTTTTAAAATTATTTCCTATCAGATTTGTAGAAAATTGATTGCATTTTTACAGCTTATCCGTCATATTTTTTCAGAACAAAACGGCTTCGCCGCAACCGCCCCTGAAAATTACAAACAATTTTAAAGATATATAGGGCGGTAAGAAGGAGCAGAACGTTTTGTTGCGCCCATGTGCGTTTCCGCCATTGGCGGAAAATTTCGCACGGGCATTAAATTCTTTTCACTTTATAGGAACGAAGTTTCCTATAAAGGAACAAAGCGGCTTCGCCGCAACCGCTCCATAAAATTATTGTGTACTTTGAACTGATGCAGAGCGGTAAGAAGAAGCATAATGCTTTGTTACGCCCATGTGCGTTTCCGCTATTAGCGGAAAATTTCGCACGGGCATTCAATTCTTTTTGCTTTATAGGAACGCAGTTTCCTATAAAGCAAAAAAAGGCTATAAAAGCCTTTTTCCGGTTTTTTAGATGATTCACTTGTTCTGGCTGTTTTTCACCATTTTATCTATCAGATTATAAATCTCTGCCAATGCGTTTCGCTTTGCAAGCTTTTGCACATTGTTTCCCATCTGCTTTAAATGACGGGGATTTTCCGCCAAGCCGGTGATTTTTTCATATAAAAGCTCCGGGGTTAAAACATCCTCTGTAATGACCACTGCGGCATCCTGCTTTTCAAATGCACGGGCATTCTGCTCCTGATGGTTTCTGACCACATTCGGAGACGGAATCAGAATCGATGCCTTTCCGAGTGCTGCAATTTCGCTGACCGTAATTGCACCCGAACGTGCTACCACCAAATCAGCCGCCGCCATCACATCCGCCATATTATCAATATAGGGAACCACACGTACCTCATCATTGAAGGAAATTCCCATCTTTCTGAGTTCTTCTGTGACCGCCTCATAGTTCCGTTCTCCGGTTCCGAACAGTAGTTGAACCTTTGCTTCCGATACCAGCTTTTGCATCATCCCAAGCATGGTACGGTTTAATACCTCTGCACCAAGACTTCCGCCAAAAACCAGAACAAACGGTTTTTCGGAAAGTCCGAGCTTTTCTCTTGCCTTTTGCGCATCCGCCTCTAAAATCGCAGACCGTACCGGATTGCCGGTTACCACGCATTTTTCCTTCTGCTCCAGATAGTCAACCGTCTCCTCGAAGCTGACCGCAACATAGTCCACGTATCGTTGAGAGCCCTTTACCGTGAGTCCCGGATAGACATTCTGCTCGTGAATCAGCGCCGGAACCCCTGCACGCTTTGCCGCCACAGCGACCGGTCCGCTGACATAGCCACCGGTGCAGACAACTGCATCGGGACAAAATTCCTTCATGAGTTTCACGCAATCCCGGTTTGCTTTGAAAAGCTTTATCAATACACCAAAATTCCGCCAGAGACGTCTGCGGTCAAAGCCACAAATATCAATATAATCAATCGGATAGCCTGCCGCCGGTACCAGCCGTTTTTCCAGCCCGCGTTTTGTTCCGACAAAACGGATTTCGGCATCGGGATGAATCTTGCGGATATAATCTGCCACAGACAATGCCGGATTGATATGTCCACCGGTGCCGCCACCTGCTAAAATTATCTTCATGTATAACCGTCCTTTCTGACTTTGTTGCTACCTCTGACGTTGTCGGGATACATTCAATACAATCCCCATCTCGCACAGCATTACAACCAATGCCGTTCCGCCATAGCTGAAAAACGGAAGCGAAATACCGGTGTTCGGAGCTGTCGAGGTTGCAACAGCGATATTTAAAATCGACTGAATTGCAACGTGCGCCATGATACCAACCACCACCAGGGTTCCGTAGGTGTCCGGTGCTTCGGATGCAATCTTAATGCCACGGATTACAATTGCCGCCAGCAAAAGCATTACAAGGAAACCGCCAATCATACCAAGCTCTTCACAGATAATTGCAAAAATAAAATCGTTATGCGGTTCAGGAAGATAAGAATATTTCTGAACACTCTGCCCCAAGCCACGTCCAAACAAGCCTCCCGAGGCAATTGCATATAGAGATTGAACCACCTGATATCCGCTACCCTGTGCATCCGCAAACGGATCACGAAAGCTTACAAGTCTTGCCCAACGTACCGGATCAAACATCTTTATCAGTAAATATCCGAGGTAGCCCAACACCGTGCCGCCTGAGAGCACCAACCATATCGGAAGACCTGCCACAATGATGATTGTAGCCGCAATACCGACCACAACAATGGTTCCACTCAGATGTGGCTCACCCAATAACAGTGCCGCCGTCAGAATCACCCATACTACATAAATCCAGACCTCATCTATAAACTTCTTCAAAGGTCGTACCCTGGAAAAATTCGTTTTCCGTTTATCAATCAACGTCGCAAAAAAGAGTGCAATGGCAGGCTTTATTAACTCAGACGGCTGCCACCTGAAACCAGTCTCCAACCAACGTGTTGCACCGCCCTCTTCTACACCCCAGATCAAAACCGCCAATAGCAAAATTTCTCCCACAATCATGGCAATCCCGGCTAAGTTCTTATAAATATGGTAATCTATCCTTGATAAAAGATACATGACGAAAAAGCCAAATGCCGCATATTTGAGCTGGTTGAAAAAATAGTGAAATGAATTATTCTTTTCTACCCGTCCGGTCGGTGCCGAAGCGCTCAGAACCATAATCAGACCAAAAGCAAGCGCAATAATAAGCAGAAGCAAAAAGGTCGGATCCAGCGATTTCTTTCTCGATGTCCACAACGGATGTCCGCCGTTTAACATCGACGATTGTCTGACCTTCTTTTGTGTTCTCTTTCCTTTCATCTGTTTTCACTCCTTTTTTCAGACTCCGACTACCGCAAAAAATCCAGCTACACAGAGCAGTAAGGTTACCAAGGAAAAGACCGTAACAATTTTAACCTCACTCCAGCCGCACATTTCAAAATGATGATGAATCGGACTCATCTTAAAAATCCGTTTTCCGGTCAGCTTGAAGGATGCAACCTGCAGGATTACCGACAATGCCTCAAACAGATAAACAAATCCCACAATAATCAGAATCAGCGGCATTCCCAGACCAACTGCAAGCACCGACACCGCACCGCCTAAAAACAGCGAGCCGGTATCGCCCATAAATACCTTTGCCGGATAATGGTTATAGAACAAAAATGCAATCAGACCGCCTGCTAAGCTTGCGGAAAAGAACAAGGTTGCCGCATTTTTAAACCATGCACCCAAACCCGCAAAGAACAAGGCTACCACCAGAGTAATCGTTGCCGCAAGACCGTCCAAGCCATCGGTCAGATTGACGGAATTCACCGTTCCGACCACAACAAACAGAATAAACGGAATATACAACCACCAGGGCATGGAAACTGTTTTTGCCGCAAACGGAATCACGATATCAGTATCCAGATGCCCGGTTCTGTTCAGAACAAAAACATAAATCACAGAAAGTGCAATCTGCAATAAAAGCTTCTGTAACGCAGTCAGACCGAGATTTCTCTTCTTTACTACCTTAATATAATCGTCAATCAGACCAATTCCGCCAAAGCCCAATGCCACCAGCACCATCATCAGATAATGCCAGTCAAACCGGACAGAAATTCCAATCAATGCAGATAACAGAATGCCGGCAATAAAGATGATTCCGCCCATGGTCGGTGTGCCGGACTTTTTCATATGCCAGGTCGGGCCGTCCTCTAAAATCTGCTGACCGAATTTTAATTTATGTAACCACGGAATCAGCACCGGTCCCAAGACCATTGCAACCAAAAATGACACACCTGCAGGCACCAGCGCCTGAATCCATAAATTCTGCATTTTTATTCCCCCTTGTTTTTTATTCCTTTATCTTTATTTTCAAAAACCACTCGTTTACAATTTCACGTTCATCAAAATGATGCTTTTCATATCCCACAATCTGATAGGTCTCCTGCCCCTTTCCGGCAAGCAGAACCACATCCTGCGCCCTTGCCCGGGTGAGTGCATAGAAAATTGCTTCCTTGCGGTCAGCAATTGCAACATATTCCCCCCTTGCACGGCGCATTCCGGAGCAAATTTCTGCAAGAATTGTTTCGGGATTTTCGGTGCGTGGATTATCCGAGGTAATGACCGAAACATCTGCCAGCCTTCCGGCAATTTCGCCCATGATGGGGCGTTTTGTCCGGTCACGGTCACCACCGCATCCAAATACAAGAATGATTCGTCCCCGGCAAAAGCCACGAACCGTATGCAGAACATTTTCCAATCCGTCCGGAGAGTGTGCATAGTCAATCAGCACAGAAAACCTGCCGTCTGTCCCAACCGCTTCCAACCTTCCTGCAACACCGCCAAGCCCTGATAAGCCCTTTTGGATTGCATCATATCCGATTCCGAGACTGCGTGCCGCTCCGATTGCACACAATGCATTATAGATATTGAATCTTCCCAAAAAACAAAATTGTATCGGGAATCTCCCGTCGCCCTCTTCGGCAATAAACCGGCTCCCGTGTGCTTCCAACGAAATGGCACCGGCTGTAATTGCCGCATCATGCACCCCGACCGTCAGCACCGGGCAGGTGCAACGAAAGGCGATTTCTCTGCCTGCGGCATCATCAATATTGATAACCGCCCGGTCCGATACCGAAAACAGTTTTGCCTTTGTAGCCTGATATGCCTGCATGGTCTTATGATAGTCCAGATGATCCCTGGAAAGATTGGTAAACACACTACAGACAAATTGCAAATCCCGGATTCTCCCCTGCGCAATTGCATGGGACGAAACCTCCATGACAACATATTCCGCCTGCTCGTCGCACATTTTTGCAAAAATCTCTTGAAGCTCCAGGGCATCCGGCGTTGTCGGCATGGTTCTTTCGATATCCAGCGGCTGATTTCCGACAAAAATTCCATTTGTCCCAATCAGTCCGACCTTTTTTCCTGCTGCTTCTAAAATTGCTTTGATAAAATGGGTAACCGTTGTTTTGCCGTTTGTCCCGGTCACCCCTATCAGCTTGAGCCGTCGGGCAGGATTTTTGTAAAATCTGCGTGACACCTCAACCAGTGCTGCGGCAGTATCCTCCACATAGACAACCGGCACACCCACCGATATTTTTTCCTGGGCAATGATAACCGATGCACCGTTTTCTGCCGCCTGCGCCGCAAATTGATGTCCGTCCTCCTTGGTACCCTTCAAACAAACGAACAACCCGTTTTTCTTCATCTTGCGTGAATCCTTGAAAATGCCCTCGACCGGAATATGTTCCAGACGACCAGCAGAATCAAACAATTCACCAAAACGCATACCTCGCCATCCTTTCCGCAGAAATATCTGATTAATCGGAGGTTGAATGACGGAATTCCACGCTGATTACCGTTGCTCTTGGCACTTGCTCACCCGGCTCTACACTTTGCTTGACTGCATATGCTCCGCTGGTAGAGTTAAGTCCTGCGCCAACTGCTTCAAAATTCAGACCGTAATCCTCAAGCTCTGCCTTTGCCCGTTCGGGAGAAAGATTGAGAATGTTCGGAACCGTGGTATACTTGCCATCATCTCCTTCTTCTGTATAAAGGATTACTGTAGAATGCTCTCCAACAATGACACTCGGCTTCGGAAGCTGGTCAAGAACGGCTGTTCCCTCTCCAATCACCCTTACCTGGAAGCCGCCTGCCTTTGCCTGCTCCTTAGCGGCATTGATTTCCATGCCGCGTAATTCCGGAACGCTGACCGTTACTGCATTGATTTCCGCAGATGTGTACTGCCGTTCAACCCCTAAATATTCCAGGGTTTCTTCAATAATCGAGCCAACCACCGGTGCGGCAATGGTACCGCCGTACCGTACTGCAACCCTTGGCTCATCCAGCATAATCAGACAGATAATCTGCGGATCGTCCGCCGGAGCAAAGCCGATGAAGGATGCAATTCTCTTATCGTTTTTTCTTCCCTTTTCTGAGGTTCCGGTTTTTCCGCCGATGCGGTAGCCCTTAATATAAGCATTTTTTCCGCCACCATTGGGGCTGGATACAACCGTTTCCAGAATTTCACGCATGGTGTCGGAGGTTTCCTTGGAAATGACGCGGTTGACAATCTCCGGTTGATAGGTCTTTACTACACCGCTTTCGTCCCGGATTTCCTTAATAATCTGTGGCTTCATCAGGTTTCCGCCATTAATTACCGCTGAAACTGCCGTAATCAGCTGTATCGGGGTGATACTAAAGCCCTGCCCGAAGGAGCTGGTTGCCAGGTCAACCTCGCCCAGCTTATTCCGATAGTAGATACTGCCGGATTCTCCAATCAGCTCGATATTAGTCTTTTGTGTCAGACCGAAGGCTTTGAAATATTCCATAAACTTGGTCGGGCCGACACGCTGACCTACCTCCATGAATACCGGGTTGCAGGAATTCTGCACCCCTTGCAAAAAGCTTTCGGCACCGTGTCCCTCTTTTTTATGACAGCTGATGGAATAATCCCCAACCTGCTTGGCACCGCTACAATAAAACGGTGTATCTAATGTAACGGCATTTTCCTCCAGCGCCATTGCCGCCGTCAGAATTTTAAAGGTAGAACCCGGCTCATAGGTGTCTGAAATAGCTTTATTTCTCCACATTTTATTCCGGATTGCACCAACACCTACTGATTTTTCCGCTTCATCCTTGGAAAAATACTTTTGTATTTCCTCGCTCTCACTCTCTTCCAATTGAATGGCACTATTCACAAACCGCTCAATGCTGTTCGGATTATTCAGGTCAAAATCCGGTTTGGTTGCCATTGCATAAATCTCCGCCGTTTTCGGATTCATAATAATGCCGGCGGCACCCTCACGCAAGAGATTTTCGCTGACCGCTTGTTCTAAGTGCTTTTCCAGAATGTGCTGCATGGTCTCATCCAGAGTCAGGACAATATCAGCACCCTTTCTGTCGTTTACCTGTTCCTCATACTGCACATCCATGGTAACACCGGACGAGCTTCTAAGGCTTAAAATACTTCCCGGCTTTCCCATCAGCACATCGTCAAAGGTCAGTTCAATCCCTTGCAGACCATTATTGTCAAACCCGGTAAAGCCAAGAATGTGCGGTGCAATGCCATAAGAATAATAGCGTTTGGAATCCTCCTCAAAATAGAGACCGTCAAACTTTCTTGGGTTATCCTTATCGGTTTTTGCTTCCTTCTTCAATGCTTCAATTGCCTGCGTTTCCTCCATGGAGATTCTTTTTTTGATTCGCTGATACTGACCGCCCTTGGTCAAAATCTTATAAATCTGGTCATATTCCATATCAAGAATCGGTGCAAGTCTTGATGCAAGCTCCTCCGCTGATTTACGCTTAGCAATATCCTGCGGATTACAAACCAAGGTGTTTACGGTCGCACTCTCTGCAATCGCCTTTCCATTCCGGTCATAAATCGTCCCGCGCGAAGCAGTAATATTGGTTGCATTGGTTTGCTGATTCAGAGCCGCTTCTCGCAAATCGCCACCCTCAATCACCTGCCAATGAAAAATTCTTAAAATCAATGCGAGCAACAAAAGAATTAAAACGATAAACAAACGGTATGCTCGCTTTTTCATCTTCGACAATGTAACTTCCATTGTAACTCACCATTCCTTTCTTCACATTCTGAACAGTTCTTTTGAAACTACAAGGAGTCGAGAAAAACCCCGACTCCCTTTCCTTCGTGTTATGTTCCTGTTTTCATTCTATTTCCAGCCGAAATCAAATATACCCAAAACATTCTTTTTCAGCTTGCCGGCAGTATTTTCAATTTGATTTTTTACACCTTCCACACGATCTGCCGTAACTTCTGTTACATCGTCCGTTTTAATATTGATATATACCACCTGATGCTTTTCCGGACGTTGCATATTCAACTTAGTACCGGCAATTTCCTCAACCGTATTCAAATCAACACTCTGCTCCAGCTCAAACATTTTCTGACTGGTGTTGGATTCTAAGGTTGCAAGCTCCTTTTCTAAACTCTTAATCTCAGCCGCAGTATCGTTTACCTGCACATTCTTTGAAATCATAAAATATGCTGCGAAGAAAAGCGCCGCAATGACACAGACAATTCTGAAATTTGCCCTGCGTTGCATCATTTGCTTTTCTTTTCTGGATACAAGACGTTTTTCCTGTCGGATTCTTTCGTTTTCGTCAAATTGTTTACTATAGGCGTCGTCATACGCCAGATTTCCGTAAGCATTTGAATAAGCCAACTTTTTACACTCCAATCAATTCATTTTCAACTTTTCTGCGACTCTTAATTTTGCACTTTTGGAACGGGAATTCTCCTCCTGCTCCTTTTCTGACGGCAAAATCGGTTTTCTGGTAATTACCTCTACCTGCGGTTTTTTATTACACACACAGATTGGAAAATCTCTTGGGCAGGTACAGCCCGATGCCAAATCCTGCATTGTTTTTTTTACAATCCGGTCCTCCAGGGAATGGAAGGTGATGACTGCCAATCTTCCGCCCGGCTTTAATACCGATACAAAATCCCGGATTGCCTCTTCTAAAATTGTCAATTCCTCATTTACTTCAATCCGGATTGCCTGAAAAATCCGCTTTGCCGGATGTGAGCCCTCCTGCCTTGCTCCCTTCGGGATGGCGGCTTTTATGATTTCCACCAGTTCAAAGGTTGTTTCAATCGGCTTTTGTGCTCTTTTTTCTACAATAAATTCTGCAACACGCTTGGACCATTTTTCCTCGCCGTATTCAAAGAAAATTCTTGAAAGCTCCTCTTTGGAATATGTATTGACCACAGTGTAGGCATTTTTTTCTGCGTTGCGGTTCATCCGCATATCCAGCATGGAATCGTGCATATAAGAAAATCCACGCTCTGCTTCATCCAATTGATAGGAAGAAACACCCAAATCCAATACCGCACCGTCAAGCTGTTCTATCTGTAAGTCCTCTAAAATCGACCGGATGCAGGAAAAATTCCGGTTCACATAGGTAACCCGTCCCGAAAAGGGTTCTAATCTTTTCTTTGCGGCAGAAATTGCATCGGCATCCTGATCAATTCCAATCAGACACCCCTTTTTACTGCGTGACAAAATCCCGAAGGAATGTCCGCCACCGCCCAGAGTTCCGTCTGCATAAATGCCGTCCGCCTGAATGTTCAATGCTTCCATGGTCTCTTCAAACAAGACCGAAATATGTTTAAATTCCATCATACCTCACTTTTATTGTTCATCAGATATTGATGTTATACTTGCGGATACCCTCTAAAATAAATTCCTCATCGTCACAAGCCGCACTCATCTGATTCCATTCATCCATATCCCAGATTTCCAGCTTGGTATTACTGCCGACAAGCATAATGTCCTTTTTCAGCTTTGCATAGTCAATCAGCGCTTGCGTCAGCGGAACACGTCCCTGCTTGTCCAGCTCCACGCAAAGTGCGGTTCCGAACAAACGGCGTTGGAACAATGCCGCATTCTTGTCCATACCGGTCGGAAGTGCTCTTACCTTTTCGGCAATGACCTCCCACTCCTCCTCTGAATAGAGGTTCAGACAATGCTCTACCGGAGAACGAGCAATAAAAATTGTGCCGGACAGCTTTTCACGAATTTTTGCAGGCAGAATAAACCGGCTTCTGTCGTCTAACTGACGGGCATACTCGCCAACGAAATAATTCATGCGCCATCCCTCACTTTCCAAAAATTTTGCTCCCATTTACTCCAATTTACTCACTTACTCTCCCATTATACACTATTCTTTTCAAATATACAAGTACTTTTTGAAAAAATTATTTAATTTTTTTTACAAAATTACAAAAAATTTTTCTTCCTTTGTTGCCATTTTGGACAACCTCCGTCAAAAGAAAAAAATTCCACATTTTTGTTTATTTTTTCTATTTTCCTTTTCACAAAAATTATGTATAATAGAATTATCAATACATACCCAAGGAGGAATTATCATGTTAGAGTTATCAAAGGATTATTCCGTAGCCGTTGACGGCACAGAAATCGAAGTCAGAGATATCCGGGTGTCGGCATATCCGATCAATCAGCTTTATCAGGGATATCAGCGACCGCTTGAACAGACCGAAATTGCAGGACTTGCCTCATTTGATATTGAAAAACGGGTTTATGTGACGGTAAAAACCGCCAAAACAGTGGAACGGGTTGAAATCCGTCCCAGAACCTATGGCATCGAGCCGGAAATCCTGGACGAGCATACCGTCGGCTTTTATCTGGATAAGCCGGTTATGTGCAGTGTGGAAATCAACGACTATCATTCCTGCCTGCATCTGTTTGCAAATAAGCCTGCTCAAAAACCGCAGAACTGCACCTACTTTGCAAAGGGCATCCATGACATCGGCATTATGCAGTTAGAAAGCAATCAGCACATTTATCTGGAAGAGGGTGCCATTCTGTTTGGAAGAATGGAAGCAAACGGCATTGAAAACGTGTGCATTGAAGGACGGGGCATCATCTGTGCCAGCAAGCACGAGGACAGAAGAAAGATGATTTCCTTTATTAACTGTAAAAACATCCGTATGGAGGGTGTCATTTTGTGTGATGCCGGAGAATGGACGGCAATTTTTGCAGGGTGTCAGGAAGTTTCTTTGGAGAATCTGAAGCTGGTCGGAATGTGGCGCTACAACGCCGACGGCATCGACCTCGTAAACAGTCAGAACGTCCGGGTGGCAGACTGCTATATCAGAACCTTTGACGACTGCGTAACGGTCAAGGGATTTCCCCAGCATAGCGACAAGAACTGTAAAAACATTGAGATATGCGGATGTATCGCCTGGTGCGATTGGGGACGTGCCTTTGAAATCGGAGCAGAAACCTGCGCCGCCACTATGGAGAATATTCACTTCCACGATTGTATTGTGGTCCGCACGCAGGATGTTGCACTCGATATTCAGCACACCGACTATGCCGACATCAAACGGGTTACCTTTGAAAAAATAATTGTTGAGGAAAATGAACGGACCTGGCGAACCAAATTGCAGGAATATGAAGGTCAGGTCTATGAGCCGGATGAGAGCGACAACTACCGCCCGGTTCTGATTACATTGGAAATCAAAAAGAATATGTGGACCTCATCCAAGGAATTCGGCACAATAGAGGATGTTACCTTTTCTGATATCACCGCTCCGTCCGACCTTGCTATTCAACTGATTGGTGCAAATAGTGAGCATCTGATTCAGAATGTTACCTTCCGGGATTTCCACTTTACCGATGGCGGTTATCCGGAAATTTCCATGAAGTTTGCAAAGGATATCCACATTCTGTAAACAAAACACACCGAGGGAGAAAAACTATGATATCACATCCTTTTCCGCCACTTTACAACGAACAATCAAAAATCCTGATTTTAGGAAGCTTTCCCTCGGTGAAATCCCGGGAGCAGATGTTCTTTTACGGGCATCCGCAAAACCGGTTCTGGCGGGTGCTTTCCGAGGTATTAAAAAAACCGCTACCGGAAACGGTAGCGGAAAAGAAGGCTTTCCTTTTGGAGAGTCATATTGCGGTCTGGGATGTGATTGCCTCCTGCGAAATTGTAGGCAGCTCGGATGCATCCATCAAAAACGCAGTCGCAAATGACCTGTCCGAAATATTGGCAACTGCCGACATCCGACAGATTTTTGTCAATGGAAAAACGGCGGAAAAATACTACCGCCGTTATCAGCTTCCAACACTCGGACAGGATGCAATCTGCCTCCCCTCCACCAGTCCTGCCAACGCCGCATGGTCGCAAGAACGATTAGTCGGGGCGTGGCAAAGTATTTTAGAGTTTTTGTGATTCGCTCCCCCTTTTGTACTGACCGGGAGCCATACCAACTGCTCGTTTGAACGCACGGATAAAGCTGGTATAATCGGAAAATCCGCATTTTTCTGCTGTTTGCGAGACACTCTCTCCGGCTAACAGCAGTTTTTTTGCTTCGGTAATTTTCCGGGACATGATGCACTTATTCACCGTTGTTCCCATATGCTTTTTAAACAGACGGCAAAGCTCATTGACCGAAACATAGCAATTCTTTGCCACAATCTCCAACGAAATCGGCTCGGCGTATCGTGCATTGATGAACCGCAGAGCCGTCACAACCGTCTGATTCTCAAAATCAGAATGGTAAGTGTAGCCTTTGTTTTTCTCATAAAAATACTGATTCACCAACACCAACAGCTCCACCGCCGCATTATTTTTTAAAATATCATCCCCAAACTGACGGGTATCGTGCAAACGTCGGATGAGGGCATAAACCGCCTCCCGTTCCGTTTGGGAAAGCGGAATTTTATGCGAAATATTTTTACTGCGTGCCGTAAAGCACTTGGAAAGGTCGGTTTCGGAGGTCGAAGCATGATACAAAAATGCCGGATGAATCTGCATAACAAACCGGCAGAATTTCCCTTCCTCGCAAGAAGTGATTTTGTGTGCCTCCAGTTGATTTAACACAAACAAATCCCCGTCCTCCACATCATAGATACGGTCGTCGATAAAAAATGACCTGCCGCCCGAAATGCAGAATAAAAGCTCACAGCATTCGTGCAGGTGGATATTTTCATTGGCATCGTGCTTTTCCGAGTAAAAACAGCCGAAGCCCTTGGTTTCATTGGCATATTCAATTGCCTTGGTACATTTTGAAAACAACACTTCCATCCTTCTCACACTCCTTGCTTCTATTTTACACCACAATTGTGAAAAATGCAATATTTTATTTATAAAATGCAAAGACTTTGCAATTTGAATATATTATAATAGAAGTATAGTATACAAGGAGGTGTACGAAATTGTTACAATGTATTTTAAAAGATGCAAATCAGAACGAAAAAGCTCGCTTTGAGGGTGAGGAAATTGAAGCGGTTCTGGAGGCATCCTATCAGGAGGGAGACACCTTTTATGTCACAACCGACTGTGACTTTGTAGAGGTCAGCTTTAACAAGTCACAAAAGCCGTCGATTGTCTATGTCCCCGACCACACACTTTCCTATACCGTACCGCTGGGAGAATTCCTGATTGCGTGCGACGCCCAAGCCTGGCAGGCAGAATCGCATCCGATTCTGGTAAAGCCGGTCAGCGATGAGGTTGCGTATTCCTACCGCAACATTGCCCACAACGGTGTAGACGATGCAGATTCTCATAACGTGTTCCCACACGCAGAGGCAAATCATGTTACCAGAAACGAGCCGGTTTTCCGTGCAAGAAACGCCATTGACGGTGTTTGCGACAATGAAGGTCATGGCTATTACCCCTACCAATGCTGGGCAGGCGGTGCCAGAGACGATTTAGAATTTCACTTAGATTTCGGTGCGCCGGTTGAGGTGGACAAAATCACATTCTATTTAAGAGCAGATTTCCCGCACGATTCCTATTGGAATGAAGCAGACATCAGCTTTTCGGATGAGACAACCGTTCACGCAAGCTTTGAAAAAACTGCCGATGCACAGACGGTAACCTTTGAAAAAAGAGAAACCACCTACATCCACTTATCCAACTTCAAGCAGCCGATTTTCCCGCTCTCCTGGGCGGCATTATGTCAGATTGAGGTTTATGGAAATTACAAAGAAAAGGAGAATAAAACCATGGAAGTAAGACAAGCATCCAACGCAAAGGACGTAAAATTCTACACAACAGAACGTTTAAGAGAGGAATTCCACATTTCCAATCTGTTCACTAAGGACAATTTCAAGATGGTATACAGCCACATTGACAGAATCATTACTGCAGGCTTTATGCCCTTGTATTATGAATTGAAGTTAGAGGGCAGTAAAGAATTGGCATCCGAATATTTCCTCGAAAGAAGAGAAATGGGTTGTATCAATATCGGCGGCAAGGGTATCATCACCGTTGACGGCGTAGAATACGAAATGAACCCCAGAGACGGTATCTATATCGGTATGGGCAACAAGGAAGTTACCTTCAAGGCAGTTGATCCGGAAAATCCGCCGAAGTTCTACGTTTCCTCCTGCCCGGCACATACCCAGTACCCGATTGTAAAGATTGACATCACCAAGGCAAAGAAGGTTCCCTGCGGAAGTGTTGAGGACTGCAACAAGCGTGTTATCAACCAGTACATTCATCCGGAAGTCATGAAGAGCTGTCAGCTTTCTATGGGCTTAACCCAATTAGAGCCGGGTTCTAACTGGAACACCATGCCGTGTCATACCCACGACAGACGTATGGAAGTTTATCTGTACCTCGATATGGGCGAAAATGATGCAGTATTCCACATGATGGGCGAGCCAAAGCAGACCAGACACATTATCATGCACAACGAAGAAGCAGTCATCTCTCCGAGCTGGTCTATCCATTCCGGTGTCGGCACCAAGAACTATTCCTTCATCTGGGCAATGTGTGGCGAAAATCAGGAATTTACTGATATGGACGGCATTGCTACCAAGGATTTGAGATAAGGAGGCATAACTATGTTCAGACTGGACGGAAAAATTGCACTCGTAACCGGTGCTTCCTATGGAATCGGATATGCGATTGCAAAAGGCATGGCAGAAGCCGGTGCAAAAATCGTATTCAACGATATCAACGAAGAGCTTTTAAACAAAGGGCTTGAAAGCTACAAAGCTGACGGCATTGATGCAAAAGGCTATGTATGCGATGTCACCGATGAAGATGCAGTAAACAAAATGGTAAAGGATATCGAAGAAACCGTAGGTGTAATTGATATCCTGGTAAATAATGCAGGTATCATCAAAAGAATCCCGATGCACGAAATGAGTGCGGCAGAATTCAGACAGGTCATTGACGTTGACCTGAATGCACCCTTTATCTGTGCAAAAGCTGTCATCCCTTCCATGATGAAAAAGGGTGGCGGAAAAATTATCAACATCTGCTCCATGATGTCCGAATTGGGACGTGAGACTGTTTCTGCATATGCGGCTGCAAAGGGCGGCTTGAAGATGCTCACCAGAAATATCTGCTCTGAGTACGGTGAATATAACATTCAATGTAACGGCATCGGTCCGGGTTATATTGCAACTCCGCAAACCGCTCCGCTTCGTGAACCGCAGGCAGATGGCTCCAAGCACCCGTTCGATTCCTTCATCTGCGCAAAGACTCCGGCTGGCAGATGGCTGAATCCGGATGAATTGGTTGGTCCGGCTGTGTTCTTGGCATCTGATGCTTCTAACGCAGTCAACGGTCATATTCTCTATGTAGACGGCGGTATTTTAGCATATATCGGAAAACAACCGAAATAATAAAAAAGCTTCTGATCGAAGCCCCGCCTGCGGGCGTGAGATTAAGGAAGCAATTTTGTTATTCCAGGGGAAGTTTAAAAATAGTGCAGAACGAATGAAACGAAGTATTGTGCGGTTCTCTGACGCACAATACCTTGCCCGATGGCGTACGCGGGTACGTCGAGAGGTTCGTTGAATTCGTAGTTTGACGGCATAAAAATAAAGAGAAATCCGCATTTTTTTGCGGATTTCTACAAAAATTTGCAAGTTTAAACGTTTTGTAATGCTTGTAAATGCTTATGAAAAGCCGTCAAACGGTCGGTACATTTTTAAACATCCCCAAATAAGACTTGTAAAAAAGCTGTTGTGTTCAACACATCTTATGTATAAGCATTCATTTTCTTGTAGGGGGCGATGCCTACATCGCCCCGCAATCCGGGCGGATGTGGGCATCCGCCCCTACATTTTTGAATCAAATATACATAAAAATGTTTCACGCAACAGCTTTTTTGTATTCATCCTTCTATACCATCCGTCAGCATTTCATAGGTAACGCCATATTTTTTTGCAATATCTCTCGCATAGGACATTCCCTCAGGCGGTGCAACCTCTACCCGGAAGGAGCGTTTTCCGTCCTCATTGCGCGCAACCAGAGAAGATGCCTTTGCATTGGAATTTTCCTGATTCAACACGTCAATATCTGCTCCAAGCTTATGCATATGGGTATTGTATATCGTTCTGACCTCTTTTTTCAAAAGTGCTCTCACCGAATCCTTTGCAATGTAGTACCCTTCTTCAAAGGAGGTGGTGGAGAAGGATTCATTCAAAAGACACAGACTATCCTTTGTGCAGGCGTTATAGCTTTCCTTGAAACGCAGACACTCCTCACCCAATCTTCCCAAATCAAGGGTTTTATCCTCATCCGCCGGAAAATGCGTATAGATACAGTCAACCGGTTTGTAGCAAAAGGAGGTTGCCGGAACAAAGATTCCACCCTGGGCAAGCACATATAAAATTCCGACTGCCTGTGTAACCGTCGTCTTACCGCCACGGTTTGCACCGGTCAGGATATAAACGGTATGCTCTTGGTCAAAATCAAGGTCGTTTACAACAATCTCTTCCATGTTTAAATCTGAAAGCGCTAACTTTAGGTTGTAAAAGCCCTTTGCTTCCATTTTCTTACGATTTTTACTAAGCTCCGGTTCGCAGAACGTATACCCTTTTTCGAGATTCTTTTCCACAAATTCAGCAAACCGGATATAATAAATAAATTCCGGTATCATCTGCGAAATATTCAAAACCGCAATATCTGCATATTTATCAAGTGTTTCACGAAGCTTTTTTAAAATGGAATCGAGCATTTTGTTTGCAACGCCGGAAAGGTAGAAGGTGGAATTTGCAATGCCATCTCCCTTTGCAACACTTGCAACCGTCTCACTCTTCAGCTTGACACCGCCCAAAGCCGCCATTCCCAGAAAGCTTGCCTTTGCTTTCATGCCTGCAATTTCAAGCAATGCCCCATAGC
>SVJN01000159.1 GCA_015068965.1 Oscillospiraceae bacterium | reverse complement strand
AATCCAGATTGGCACTAAAATCTGCATTGGATTCTGCGAGCCTGCCGATACACGCAGAGATAGAATTGTGGTCGGAATCAGTTGAACCGATGCCGTGTTCATAACCGCAAATATGCACATTTCATCACTTGCCTGCTCGGGTGTCAGATTGATTTTGTCCAGCTCCTGCATTGCCGCAATTCCGGCAGGGGTGGCGGCATTTCCCATCCCCAAAAAATTTGCTGTCAGGTTTTCTGTTATCTTCTCCTGTGCCGGTGAATCCTTTCCAAGCCTTGGAAATAGATGTTTTGTGAATGGGAATAATACTTTTTTTAAAGCTTCTGCCACACCGCTTTTTTCTGCCAGGTGCAAAAATCCCGTCCATAAGCACATGATTCCGGCAAAGGAAAGCACCGTCTCCACAGAGCTTTTTGCCCCCTCCAGGCCTGCGGCAACCGTCTCTTCCAAGGTCCCAGTCCACGTCCCAACCACTAAAGAAATTAAAATCATTCCTGCCCAAATTCCGTTCATATTCCTCCCCCTCTTTTCCTTAAAAATATATTGCATATCAATCGGTTTTATGCTACAATTATATTGAGGGGGATATGTAGTTAATCAGAATTTGTTTCTACAAAAATTCTCTTTTGAAAAAAACAACCAACAAAAAGGAGAACATCATATGTTCAAATTGTTCTTACATAACGGTAATTTATTTTACGAAAAAAATCCATATGTCGAAAAAAACACCTTTTTAACCCAATCCGCAACGATTTCTCCGACCTACAAATACGAAGACAGCAAAGACCGTCTTCCTATGCCGGTATGGGAAGGACACGAGGACACCATTGCCTGCTATCAGCACGTTTTAAAGGTTGCCTTTGATAATTTCAAATCACCCAACCCGATATCCGGTCTGATTTCTCCTTTTATCGATACAGCCTTCAACGGAAATTTATTTATGTGGGATTCCGCTTTTAATGTTATGTACGGAAAATATTTTACACAAGTAGCAGATTTTCAGGTTACGCTGGATAATTTCTATGCCCGTCAGCACAAGGACGGATTTATTTGCCGTGAATTGAGCGAGGAAGAACCCGGAGACCGTTTTTCCAGAGACGACCCCGGTTCAACCGGTCCGAACATCCTTCCATGGGCAGAATGGGAGTATTATTGCTCGACCAACAACAAAGAACGGCTCAGCAAGGTATTTGACCCGCTTTGCGGCTATTACAGATGGCTGATGAACAACCGTGCATGGCAGGATGGCAGCTATTGGAGCAGCGGGCTTGCCTGCGGAATGGATAACCAGCCACGCCAGGCAGAGGGATACGATCCCATGGTATCGCATGGATTTATGAGCTGGATTGATATGTGTTCACAACAATATTTAAGTGCTACCATCCTGCTCAAAATGGCAAAGGAGCTTGGCCGTGAAGCTGAGGTTTCCTGGCTTTTGGACGAGACAGAGCTTTTATATAAAATCATAAATGAAAAAATGTGGTCTGATACAGACAGTTTTTATTACGATACAAGACGCGACGGTTCTCACAGCGGTGTAAAAACCATCGGTGCTTACTGGACGTTACTTGCCGGTCTTGTTCCTGAAGAAAGACAAGAACGCTTTATTGCACACCTTGATAACGAAAAGGAATTTAAACGCACACACCGCATTCCGGCTCTTTCCTATGATAATCCCCATTATCAGGCAGACGGCGGATATTTCTGTGGCGGTGTATGGCCACAAACAAATTACATGGTGCTTTCAGGCTTGCGGAAAGCCGGATATGAAAATCTGGCATACGAAATTGCCTGCAACCATGTCCACAACATAACAGAGGTATATAACAACACCGGTGCTGTTTACGAAAATTATGCCCCCGAATCGGCAAATCCCGGCAACCCAGCAAAAGCAGACTACGTCGGATGGGCAGGACTCGGGCCGGTCTCGGTACTTTTTGAATATGTTTTCGGCATCGTATCAGATGCGGTAAACCGCAAAATCACATGGAGAGTCAACCGCCTTGAAAAGCATGGCATTATGAGATTGCCACTCGGTAACTTTACGGTTGATTTGATTTGTGAAAAAAGAGAAAATGATGCAGAAGAACCAAAGATTTCTATCAAAAGCGAGTGCCCCGTGACTGTTGAGGTTATATGGGACAGAAATTCAAAAATCATGACTAATTGATGCAAAACGTCATCTAACCCTATATCCTTTATATCATGATATTATAAAAGCACTGGAGGTTATAAGAATGATTTTTTTCTATATAAGACACGGTGATCCTATTTATGAGCCTGATTCGTTAACACCACTTGGAATGAAGCAGGCAGAAGCAGTGGCAAAACGACTTTCGCTTTACGGTATTGACAAAATATATTCGTCTACCTCAAATCGTGCAATTCAAACTGCCAAGCCAACATGTGAATTGGCGAAAAAAGATATGGAGCTTTTGGATTTTGCAAATGAAGGTTACGCCTGGAATGATTTTACGATACAAAGAGGCGATAAAAAAACATGGCTGTTTCAGGATGATGAAACAATACAACTTTTTACGGAGGATTCTATCATTTCATTAGGGCATCATTGGTATAAACATCCCGAAATGACATCATACGAGCATGGTATAGACAGAATATATAACGAGTCGTTTGAATTTTTCAAATCATTAGGTTATGAACACATAAGAAACACAGGGAAATACAAAGTTGTAAAATCTAATGACAAAAGGGTTGCACTTTTTGCTCATCAAGGGTTTGGTCTCGCATTTTTGAGTGTTATCCTTGATATACCTTATCCAAGCTTCACAAGTCATTTTGATATATGTCATACAGGAATGACGGTAATAGAGTTTCAGGAGAAAGACGGCTTTGCAATCCCTAAGGTTCTGACGCTATCATCAGACTCTCACTTGTATCGTGAGGGTTTACCGACAAAATATAATAATGAATTATATTTTTAATGTAACCATAGCAGAAAAATTGGCATCTAAATTATACAGTCTTTATATAAAGGTTGTCGAAATTTGGCGAAATAAAAAAGCCTTCCCCTTGAGGGGAAGGTGTCAGCGATAGCTGACGGATGAGGTGGAAAAGAATAACGATTGCTTTCGCAATCTACACCTCACCACCGCCTACGGCGGAGCCTGAAGGTGAATTGCTGACAGGCAAGAGAGACCACCCTGGGGTGCTCCTCGAGGAGAAGCCTTTGAAAGGTTTGCATCTAAACCTTATGTGTCGCAATATTGATATGTCGAAATTTGAATCTGAAAGAGAAAGAACTATGAAAGTTTTGAAAATTATAGTATTGATGATTGTAGCTTGGAATATTTTCGCTGCAGGAAGTGCTCTTGTGCTTGACAAAATCGATCCGTATTATTCGGTTTGGCAGCAAGAACACGAACTGACAGAGGATGAAATGATTGCTATATGCCCGGATGCTTTCATTTCGGAATCAGACAAAAATTTGCTATTGTCGATTTTAAATGATACTGCAGTTCTTGACAAATTTCCTCTCGAATACGGGGATATGCTATGGCTTCCGGAAAATGATTGCAGTCGCATTATAGGACAATATAAAGAAGCGCCTACAGATATATGTCGAATTAGTGTTTCTC
>SVJN01000017.1 GCA_015068965.1 Oscillospiraceae bacterium | reverse complement strand
TTACTTTTTGGATGAGACGCATCAGGGAGAGCTTGTGAATACGACAAGCGATTTGTCCTTTGTGATGCAAGCAAATTCCTGTCTCATGATTCGGGAAAAATAAGAGAGAAAGCTTGTTTGTTAAGAAATGTTTAGTATATTCGGCTTTTTGCAGATTGAAAACAACCCGGACATCTTAGTGATGTCCGGGTTGTTTATGCTTTATTGAATTTTATCTTCCGGTACTTCCTGACCGTCAATGGTGATACCGACATCTTTGTATATCGGCATACCGGTACCGGCAGGCATCAGCTTACCGATGATAACATTTTCTTTGAGACCTACCAACGGGTCAATCTTACCCTTGATTGCCGCATCTGTCAGAACCTTTGTGGTTTCCTGGAAGGATGCTGCAGAGAGGAAGGAATCTGTTGCCAGAGATGCCTTGGTAATACCAAGCAATACATCTGACCAGGTTGCAGGCATTCCGCCATTTTCCTGAGCCAGCTTGTTTGCTGTTTCCAAATCCAGCTTATCAACCAGACCGCCGATGAGCATTCCGGTATCGCCCGAATCCTCAATACGAACCTTTCTGAGCATCTGACGTGTGATAACCTCAACGTGCTTGTCGTTGATATCAACACCCTGCATACGGTAGGTTCTCTGAACTTCACGGGTGATATAATCCTGCACTTCACGCGGACCTTGAATTCTTAAGATATCGTTCGGGTTGATGGAACCGGCAGTCAAAGGTGTACCCTTTTCAATGATTTGTCCCTCTTCTACCTTGATGCTGGAGCCATACGGAATTGTATAGGTTCTTGCATCGCCAATTGCATCGTTGGTTACAGTGATTTCACGCTTGCGCTTCTGCTCTACGATACTGACCTGACCGTCGATTTCAGAAATAATTGCAAGACCCTTCGGTTTACGTGCTTCAAACAATTCTTCGATACGCGGCAAACCTTGTGTGATATCGCTTCCGGAAGCAACACCGCCGGCGTGGAAGGTACGCATGGTCAACTGTGTACCCGGTTCACCGATGGACTGTGCTGCGATGATACCAACTGCTTCACCGACATTAACCAATTCGCCGGTTGCCAGGTTGGTTCCGTAACACTTGGAGCAAACACCGGTCTTTGTCTGACAGGTGAGAATGCTTCTGATATGCACACGTTTAATGCCTGCGGCAAGAATCTTTTCTGCTTCTTCACGGTGAATAATTTCGCCTGCTTTTGCAAGCACTTCACCAGTTTCCGGATGCAGAACGTCTTCTCTTGCAACACGGTCAATAATACGATCCTTCAACGGCTCGATTACTTCGTTGCCGTCCATGATTGCTTCTACCCAGACACCATGCTCGGTTCCGCAATCTGTTTCACGCACAATCACATCCTGCGATACATCAACCAGACGTCTGGTGAGGTAACCGGAGTCAGCAGTACGCAACGCTGTATCGGTAAGACCCTTTCTTGCACCGTGAGAGGAGATGAAGTATTCCAATACATTCAGACCTTCACGGAAGTTTGCACGAATCGGGATTTCGACGGTACGACCTTGTGTATCCGCCATCAAACCACGCATTGCGGCAAGCTGACGAATCTGGTTCACGCTACCACGCGCACCGGAATCAGCCATCATGAAGATTGGGTTGAATTTGCCCAGATGCTCCATCATCGCTTGGGTTACCTTTTCCGAAGCACCTGCCCAGGTTTTGATAACCTGATTGTAACGTTCTTCGTCTGTTAATAAACCACGTTTGAACTTCTTGCCAATCTTTTCAATTTCAACCTCAGCCTCTGCTAAGATGTCCTTCTTCTTTTCCGGAACCTCGATATCAGATACTGCAACGGTAATTGCGCCACGGGTTGAATATTTATAACCGGTTTCTTTGATTAAATCCAGTACCTCAGCGGTTTTGCTGGTTCCATAGGAATGAATACATCTGCCGATGATATCACCAAGCTGTTTCTTTCCTACGATAAAGTTGACCTCTAAGTCAAAGATATGTTCCGGGTCCTTACGGTCAATATAACCCAAGTTCTGCGGAATATTCTTATTGAAGATAATTCTTCCGACGGTTGCATCAATAATTCTTGTTTCCCCTTGCTCTTCCGGACGTGCATCGCCACGCATGAGCTTCGGAATATCGTCATCGTCCGGAGTAACCGGCTTGTTGGTGCGTACCTTAATCGGGGTATGCAGACCGATTTCTTTATTATCATATGCCAGCAATGCTTCATCAAAGCTGGTGAAATAGTGCGGTCTCCATTCTGTTTCAGAATCACGCATCGGGTCGTCCTTGCCGCCCGGCTCGTCATCCTTTGCCAAAGTCAGATAATAACTACCCAAAATCATATCCTGTGTCGGAACTGTTACCGGATGTCCGTCCTGTGGCTTTAAGAGGTTATTTGCAGAAAGCATCAGGAAACGTGCTTCTGCCTGTGCCTCCGGAGACAACGGAACGTGAACAGCCATCTGGTCACCGTCGAAGTCTGCGTTATAAGCAGTACATACCAACGGATGCAGTTTTAATGCTCTGCCGTCAACCAGCTTCGGCTCGAATGCCTGGATACCCAGTCTGTGCAGAGTCGGTGCACGGTTTAGGAGTACCGGATGCTCCTTGATAACATCCTCCAATACATCCCATACCTCCGGCTTAACACGTTCAACCATTCTCTTTGCGCTCTTGATATTGTGAGCAAGACCTCTTGCCACCAATTCTTTCATCACAAACGGCTTGAACAATTCGATTGCCATTTCCTTCGGCAGACCGCACTGATAAATTTTCAGCTCCGGTCCGACGACGATAACCGAACGTCCGGAATAGTCAACACGTTTACCTAACAGGTTCTGACGGAAACGTCCCTGCTTACCCTTTAATAAATCGGACAGAGACTTCAATGCTCTGTTACCCGGTCCGGTTACGGTTCTTCCGCGGCGACCGTTATTAATCAAAGCATCTACTGCTTCCTGGAGCATACGTTTTTCGTTGCGGATAATGATATCCGGTGCGCCCAGCTCCAGCAAGCGACGTAAACGGTTATTTCTGTTAATCACACGTCTGTAAAGGTCATTCAAGTCACTGGTTGCAAACCGTCCGCCGTCCAATTGTACCATCGGACGCAAATCGGGCGGAATTACCGGAACAACCGACAGAATCATCCATTCCGGACGGTTTCCGGACTGATAGAATGCATCTACGATTTCCAGACGCTTAATGATTCTTGCTTTCTTTTGTCCCTGAGAATCTTCCAATTCTTCTTTGAGCTCTGCGGAGAGCTTTTCTAAATCAATTTTTTCAAGCAAATCACGGATTGCTTCTGCACCCATGCCTGCTGTAAACTTATCACCGTATTTTTCATATGCTTCCCGGTATTCCTTTTCGGAGAGAATCTGGTTTTGCTCCAGATCTGTTCTTCCGGGATCGGTAACGACGTATGCCGCAAAATAGAGAATCTTTTCCAGATGTCTGGGAGAGATATCCAGAATCAACCCCAGTGCGGAGGGTACGCCCTTAAAGTACCAGATATGGGAAACCGGTGTTGCAAGCTCAATATGTCCCATACGTTCACGACGTACCTTGGATTTTGTTACTTCAACACCGCATCGGTCACAGACAACGCCTTTGTAACGGATTTTTTTATATTTTCCGCAGTGACATTCCCAGTCTCTTTGCGGACCGAAAATTCTTTCACAGAATAAACCGTCCCGTTCCGGCTTCAATGTACGGTAGTTAATGGTTTCCGGCTTTTTTACTTCGCCGTAAGACCAGCCTCTGATGGTTTCCGGTGAGGCCAAACCGATTTTTATTGCTTCAAAGTTAAAATCTTTGCTATCTTTGCCCGGCATAAAATCCCTCCAATCTTAATCGACAATATCATCTAAAATGAGATCATTGCTGTCATCCATCATGGATTCTTCATCATCAAAGTACACGGTGTCCGCATATTCGTCATCGTCGATTCCTTCGATTGTCATTTCGTCACTGACATCCTCTTCCTCTAAAAACAAGTCACGGTCTTCCATGGTTGCGCGCAGTTCGTCTTTATCTGCAACATCATCATCGTCATCATTTTCCAGAAGCTCTGTCAAATCCAACTCTTCCATATCACGGTTCAAAATACGGATATCCAATGCCAAGGACTGCAATTCCTTCACCAATACCTTGAATGCCTCCGGAATGCCGGCAGTCGGGATGTTTTCACCCTTGACAATTGCCTCATAGGTCTTGACACGTCCGACAATATCGTCAGATTTTACGGTCAGGATTTCCTGTAAGGTGTATGCAGCACCGTATGCTTCCAATGCCCAAACTTCCATTTCACCGAAACGCTGTCCGCCGAACTGAGCTTTACCACCCAGAGGCTGTTGTGTTACTAAGGAGTACGGACCGGTGGAACGGGCATGAATCTTATCGTCAACCAAGTGGTCGAGCTTGAGATAATGCATGACACCGACGGTTACCGGATTGTCAAACTTTTCACCGGTTCTTCCGTCATAAATTTCGGACTTGAAGTCGGTGCGTAAGCCTGCCTGAACGAATGCTTCTCTTAAGTTTTCATCTTCAGCACCGTCAAATACCGGGGTTGCAATCTTGATGTAGCCGTCCGGTTTTTGCTTGCTCTTTGCTTCTAAAATAGTATCACGGTAGGATACGCAGTAATCTGCCAGCTCTTCTACCTTCTTTGCAGTTTCTTCGCTGATGGCGCTATTTGCACGGATTTCTGCCATGATAGCATCCTTGTCAACAGTTGCTTCTGCTTCTGAGAGGATTGCAAGGATTGCAGAAAGCTCTTCCTCTGCGAAGTGGGCACGTTCAACCTTATCGGTCAGCACATTGATAGTGCGTGCTGCAATTTCCTCCGGAGACTGCAAGCTCATGGTACGGAACGCATAACCTAAGTGCATTTCAAGCACCTGACCGATGTTCATACGGGACGGTACGCCCAGCGGGTTCAATACAATCTGCAGTGAGGTACCGTCTGCTAAGAACGGCATATCCTCCTGCGGAAGTACACGGGATACGACACCCTTGTTTCCATGACGACCTGCCATCTTATCACCGACAGAAATCTTTCTCTTCTGTGCGATGTAGCAGCGAACCACCTGGTTTACTCCCGGCGGAAGCTCGTCGGAATTTTCACGGGTAAATTTCTTAACATCTACGATGATACCGTTTTCACCATGCGGAACACGCAGGGAGGTATCACGGACTTCTCTTGCCTTTTCACCAAAGATTGCACGCAGGAGACGTTCTTCGGCGGTCAGCTCGGTTTCACCCTTCGGGGTAACCTTTCCGACCAGAATATCGCCGGCATGAACCTCGGCACCAATCCGGACAATACCCATTTCGTCCAGATCTTTCAAGGCATCCTCGGATACGTTCGGAATATCTCTTGTGATTTCCTCAGCTCCGAGCTTGGTATCTCTTGCTTCGCACTCATATTCTTCGATATGAATGGAAGTGAACACATCGTTTTTTACAAGCTCTTCACTAATCAGAACAGCATCCTCGTAGTTATAACCTTCCCAGGTCATAAATCCGATTAAGATGTTCTTACCCAGAGCTAATTCGCCGTTGTCCATAGCCGGACCGTCAGCGATGATATCACCTTTTTCCACGTGCTCGCCAACTACCACAATCGGACGTTGGTTGATGCAGGTGGATTGGTTGGAACGAGCGAATTTAATCAGCTTATGGCGATGATGTACGCCGGTGCCTTCGCCCTTGATTACAATTTCTTCTGAAGAAACCTTCTCAACAATACCTGCTTCCTTTGCAAGCACTGCAGAGCCGGAATCCTGCGCAACCTTATGCTCCATGCCGGTTCCGATGATTGCAGAATCGGTGGTCAGAAGAGGAACTGCCTGACACTGCATGTTGGAACCCATCAATGCACGGTTCGCGTCATCGTTTTCCAAAAACGGAATACAAGCAGTAACAACAGAAACCAGCTGTCTCGGAGATACGTCCATAAAGTCGATGTCCCCTGCCGGAACCTCCAGGATTTCATCACGGAAACGTGCCGCAACCTTGCTGTCCATAAAGCATCCGTTTTCGTCCAGCGGCTCGTTTGCTTGTGCAATGATATATTCATCCTCCATATCGGCGGTCATGTAGATGATTTCCTCGGTCACTCTGCCGGTTTCCTTATCCACACGACGGTACGGTGCTTCTACGAAGCCGTAATCGTTAATGCGTGCAAAGGTTGCCAAAGAGGTGATCAGACCGATGTTCGGACCTTCAGGTGTCTCAATCGGACACATTCTGCCATAGTGAGAGTAGTGAACGTCACGCACTTCAAAGCCTGCACGGTCACGGGAAAGACCGCCGGGGCCGAGTGCAGAAATTCTTCTTTTATGTCTTAATTCAGCCAACGGGTTCGGCTGATCCATGAACTGGGACAGCTGGGACGAACCAAAGAACTCGTTGATTGTTGCAATAATCGGACGGATATTGATTAAAGTCTGCGGTGTAATGATTTCCAAATCCTGAATGGTCATACGCTCACGCACAACACGCTCCATTCTGGATAAACCGATACGGAACTGGTTTTGCAGCAGCTCGCCCACACAACGCAGACGACGGTTTCCTAAATGGTCGATATCATCTAAGGTACCGATTCCGTTTGCTAAGTTCAGTACATAGTTTACAGAAGCAAACATATCGTCAACGGTAATGTGCTTCGGACTCAATTCATCCATTCTGGAGAGAATCATTTCCTTTGCTTCCTCGTCAGATTCAGCAGCTTCTAAAATTTCTTCCAGCACACTGCGGCGAACCTGCTTGATGCGGATATCGCTCACATCGAAATCTACATATTCTTCCAGATAAACCATGTTATTGGAGAATACTCTGACTCTGTTCTCATCTACAATCAAATCAACAGCATTCACACCTGCACGTTCGATTGCCCATGCCATTTCACGGCTTAATGCATCGCCTGCATTTGCTAAAATTTCGCCGGTACGGGGGTCAACCACAGTATCAGCAACTGTCTTTCCTGCGATTCTTGCCGCAATGGAAAGCTTCTTATTATATTTATAACGACCAACATGAGCCAGATCATAACGCTTGGGATCAAAGAACATATTAGTAATTAACTGCTCTGCGTTTTCTACGTTGAGCGGTTCACCCGGACGCAAACGCTTGTAGATTTCTAAAAGTGCATCATCCCGGTTGTCGGTAATGTCCTTGTCGAAGGTTGCGGTGAGGCGGATATCGTCACCGAACAGCTCTAAAATACGGCTGTTGGTTTCTAAGCCCATTGCACGCAAAAGGATGGTTACCGGAATTTTTCTGGTACGGTCAATACGCACCGAAAAAACATCGTTGGAATCGGTTTCATACTCCAACCATGCGCCACGGTACGGAATTACCGTTGATTTATAGAGGGGCTTACCGGTCTTGTCCCGCTCAAATTCATAATAGATGCCGGGAGAACGAACCAGCTGGCTGACAATAACACGTTCTGCACCGTTGATAATAAAGGTACCCTGCTCGGTCATCAGCGGGAAATCACCCATAAAGATTTCCTGCTCCTTAATTTCACCGGTTTCGGTGTTAATCAGGCGGACACTTACACGAAGCGGAGCCGCATACTTGGAATCCCGTTCCTTACACTCTTCCACAGTGTACTTGGAGTTGTAATCCAGCTTGTAATCAAAGATTTCCAAAACCAGGTGCCCGGAATGGTCCTTAATCGGAGAAATGTCGTGGAAAACTTCACGCAAGCCTTCCTCCAAAAACCATTGATAGGAACGTTTTTGCACCTCGATCAGATTCGGCATTTCCAATACCTCATTGATCTTTGAGTAGCTGAGTCTGGTGTTTTTGCCAACTTGAATCTCATGCATCATTTCATCAATCACCTCATTAATTGAAACTGCTGTCGGACTTTCTTATCTTTTGTGAAAAAATATCATAAATAGCACTTGATTTTTTGATTTCTCTGTGCTATAATAATATTCAGAACATCTCATCAAACGACAGTAAGCCCATATTATTATCATTATACAATATCTGATTATATCACATAATTTTTGATATGTCAACCCCAATATTGTATTTTTTTTATTTTGGAGGAAAAATATGCCAAAGTTTACAGTAAACAGAGATTTTATTCCGGTTTCTTCTTATTTTATAGAGCATCTGATGCGGGATGCAAACGGAATTTTTGTAAAGGTTTATCTTTATGCCTTAAATCTTGCCTGCCAGGGAAGAGCGGTCGAGAATGCAGAGATTGCAAAGGCACTTAATATTCTGGAAAGTGATGTTATGCAGGCATTCACCCATTGGCAGGTAATCGGAGCCATGGTGGAGCAGGATGATGTCATTACATTTTATCAGGGAGAAAAAAGAGTCAGCACCGAGCCGCATAATCCGGTGCCTTTGTCGGTTGTGCAAGCGGATTCACAACGTCCGGCGTATGATACGGGCGAAATTCCGTCGGCAGTTTCTCAGGATTCCAGCCTTTCTGAAATGATTTCACTTGCGCAGGAGATTTTGGGAAAAACATTGTCCCGTCAGGAAATGGAAACTCTTTACTGGTTTTATGACGGTCTGCGTTTTTCGCCGGAGGTTATTCTGATGCTTCTGGAATACTGCGTTTCTAAAAATAAGCGGCACATCAACTATATCGAAAAGGTTGCAGTCACCTGGCACGAAAAGGGGATTTCTACTATAGAAGCGGTGGATGCGTACTTAAAGGCAGAGGAGCAAAAATCTACATATCTTTATTCTATCCGGAAGGTAATGGGGATTACAAACCGTGCCCTGAGTCAGAATGAGGAACAGTTTTTGAATAAATGGCATGACCATTTCGGCATGAGTGAGGAAATGGTTGCACTTGCGTATGAGCATTGTATCCTGCAGACCGCCAAGCTTTCCTTCCCCTATATGGACAAGATTCTGACCAGATGGCATCAGTCGGGCATCTATACCATTGAGCAGGCAGAGGAGGACGAGCGGAGCTTCCGGGAAAAGAGCGGTTCTTCAACGACTGCCCCGGCAGAAGGTCTGGATGTTTATCATGATACCTATGACCATGAGGCGCTGGAACGGCTTGCAAGAGAAAAATATCAGCAGGAAGAAGAATGAACAACTGTGGTGCGAAATAAATTGAACCCCGTGCTGTCCAATGTGACAGACGGGGTTCGTTTTTTTGCTTTATAGGAAACTGCGTTCCTACTTTAAATATTTTCTTGTGCATTCATGATATATTCTTCCTGTGTATCCAAAAGAATGCTCCATGCCGGATAGAGGGTAATGGAATTATGGTAGATTGCATCTGTCGGAATTCCGTAGCCGAATTCCAAGCCAATGATTTTGTCCGGCGTTGCCGGTCGGTTGCTGAGTGTTACAAAATCAAGCAAGACCGAAGCAACACTCTTAATTTCCGGTTTTTCCCGTTCGATTTTTTCGTTCTGGAACCAGCAACCGGAAATTCTTTTGATGCCATCGGGTTCAAAAACAACCTCCAGCTCAGAACGAAATACCGGCAGATGATTTGCTTTTTGTGAAAAATTGACCGTAAAATCGTATTCACCCGAGACAGAAATTTCTGCCTGAGAAAAATCAAATCCAAATCCGGAAAGAAGCTTTTTTGCTTCTGCCTCAGCATCCTGCGACTTTGTAACAGATGCGGATAGCGGAGCATCTGCAATCAGTTCAAAGAAGTCTCCACGGAATGTGATGGCTCCGGCGCTGCCTTTATATTTTCCGGTCTCTGTCATGACGGCATCATCACCGAGAACGGTTTTTGCAAAAACCGGATATTCCGTAATCACATTCTGCATGGTTACACTTGGAATCAATGTGGTTTTTCTCGGAATCAGCTCCTCGTCAATTTCAATCCGGTTATTTGTCAGGATTGTGACCGTGGAGGAAACAATATCGTCGGTCAGAATCATAGACTGCGAGGTGGATGTCAGAATCATTGCGAGCAGGAACAGATTCGTACACAGAAAAAAGATAATCAGAATTGTTTTTGCTTTATGCCAGTTCATTTACTGTTCCTCCTCTTCTACAATAATATTTTCTACCTCCACATACCAATCGGCAGAAAGCTCGGAGGCTTTTGGACGGTCGGTATAGGAAAGATAAATGTTCTGGATTTTTACCTCATTCATTGCTTCTGCATACGAGGCGATTGCTTTATCCAAAGTTTCGATGTATCCCGGAGCTGTTTGCATATAGATGGGTTGATAGGTGCGCAGGCGTTGGGTATAGCTTTTGAGAGCACCATTTTCAAGCTGGATTTCAATTGCGTGGGGACTTCTTTCGTCCTCAAAAAGCACGGGAATACCTTTTGTGCAGTAGTCAAATGAAATATTCGGAGTGTCTGCATCCGGAATCCCGGAAAGATAAATCGAACGTTCTGCCTGGCAGATGGATGTAATCCGATATCCGAAATCTGCCGCAGCGCTGATTGCTTCTGCCTGCGATGCTCCGGCGGATAAGCTTAATCCCTCTGAACGGGTTGACTGATAAGTGAGCAAGCCGTCCGGACTGATTTTTAAAATGCCGGCATTGTCTACAAATACCCGGGTTCCGCTTACCTCGGGATATTCCCGGACACCACCCGGATTCATCCGGAATGCCAGCAGGATTGCTTCAACTGTTTCCCGGTCAATGTCCGATAACGGATTTTTTGCGGAAATCCTTGGTGTTTTGGGTGAGACGGTATAGACCGGAACGGTGGGGGCAAGCACAATTTTTTGCGAGCCGAGTGTCTGGTCAAACCGTAAATCAAACGAATAATTAATAATCGGACTGTCAGAAGAATTACTGCTCTGAATCCGACTTAGCAATGCAGAAATTGGTTCTGCATTCTCTTTTGTTTCAATCCGGTAAACCTTTCCGCTTTTGTAATCCTCCAGATAAACATTGGCGTTTCCACTTGTGGTAACTGCAAATCTGCAAACCGATTCTATCGGAAGATTTGCAGTTTCAATGCCTAAAAACTGTGCATAGAGTGTAGAAGGATATGCAAACGGATACATAAAATAGACAGATTTTCCGTTTAAAACCGAATACCAATCCTGCAATGAGACAGAAAAAACATTTTCTGCACCGGAGCGGAATGCACTTGTAACTGTTTCTGAAATGTATGTAAACAACGGTTCAAATTGCTCCGAATCGGGATTGACAACAAAACGTGTTGTCTGATCTCCTGTGTTGACGATAATCTGTGTCGGAGCAGTCAGGTGCAATTGCTTTGATTCTTCCTCCGCTTCGGAGGAAAACAGAGAATGCAAAAAGCCTTTTTCCGATGTAATAAAAAAATTATAGCCGGAGGGCCATAATTTTTTATCAGTCAATATTCTGTTCCCCAACACAAAATTAAATGCAACTAAAATTATAAGCACTACACTTTTTAATCGTTCTTTATTCATATGGCAATTAAGAAATGAAATTCTTCATCGTAACGGTCACACTCTTCAAGCGATCAACCGTGCTTCTTTTAATTTTGCTGATATCAATTCTGGTTACCTGGTCTGCAAGACCGTTCTGTGCATAAACCACAAAAATATTCTGGTCTGCATCAAGCTCAACAACAGTCGAATAAAGACCGCTGGCACCAATCTGGATTTCGTTTTTAATTAATTTACAAATATCTTCTGCTGCATCATACTTATAGAGTTTAATCGTTGTTCCTTGCGGACCGACAGCCGAAATGGTGTAGGTACGGTCGGATGTAGATGCCGAAAGTGATTCCGGACGCTTGATATAGATGACCGTGTCGGAATTTCCGGTTGCGGTCAGCGGAATGGTTGTACTGTAATCGGCAAAGCATACCATCGGTACAAGCATTGTCAGCAGCAATAATGTGCTGAGAATTGTACAAAGTTTTTTCTTCATATTTCATTACCCCTTATGGTCAGATAAAATTCAATAGACTATTCTACATACCTATTATAACACAAAGATGTTACAAGTCCATTACACACACATTAAATTGCGATAACAAATTACACCGGAAGTGTGACAGTAACCTCGGTTCCTTTTCCGTAAACGGAGGAAATCGAAATATTTCCGCCCATATTATCCATCATCTGCTTCGCAATGGCGAGTCCTAAGCCGGTTCCGCCGGTTTCACGGCTTCTTGCCTTGTCAACACGGTAGAAACGTTCAAAAATCCGGGTAAGGTTTTCCTTTGGAATGCCGATTCCGTTATCAACCACCTTGACATAAATTTCGTTATAGATTCTGCCGGAGTAGACTTCGATTTTTCCGCCGACGGCGGTGTATTTGATTGCGTTAGAAAGCACATTTACTAAAACCTGCTCCAGTCTGTCCCGGTCAGAGTAGAAAACCGGAGTCTGATTGATGGCGGTATAGGTAAGTGATTGCTGTTTTTTCTCTGCATTAATAGAAATTCTCTCCACCAGCTCGCCTACAAACTGTTTTAAATCAATTGGTTCGGACGGACGAACAGCCCCCTGCTCCTCGTCCAGACGGGAAAGTGTCAACAAGTCCTTGACAATCCGTGTCATCCGGTCAGCCTCTGAAAGAATTACATTCAAAAACCGGGTTTGCATACCGTCCGGCTCGCCGGACATATCTATCAACGTCTCAGCGTAGGATTTTACGGTGGTGAGCGGTGTGCGAAGCTCGTGCGAAACATTTGCAACAAACTCACGTCGGGATATTTCCAGCTTTTCCTGCTTGGTAATGTCCTGCATTACCACTAAAATACCGCCGATTTTGTTTTCAAACCGGAAGGTTGCAAAGGTCAGGCGCAATACCCGTGTATCGGTTTCTGACTGTACCTCCATCGGTGTATCCTGCCGGATATATAATAAATCTCCCATAGAAATCTGAACGCCGAGTGCAGATACAAAGGCATCAAAGCTTTCGATTTCGTGTCCTGCCAGCATTTTTTTTGCCTCGGGGTTCTGATGAATCAGAATTCCTTCTAAATTAAATGCCATAATTCCGTCGGTCATGTTTTGCAGAATGGTTTCCACCTTGTTTTTTTCCGACTGAACCTCCTCAAGGGTATCGTGTAATGCGGAGGACATATATTGGAAGGTATTGGTGAGTGTTCCGATTTCGTCCCGGGCGTCGGAATGCGGCATCGTATCAAATTCTCCGGATGCAACCCGCTCTGCTTGTTTTGTTAGCAGACGGATTGGGACGGTAATGGTCCGGCTCAGCCAAAACGCAATCAGAATGGAAATAATAGCACCCAACAGCAATGCCTGCAAAATAATCATGGATACATTTTTGGTAATGCTGTAGACCTCATCCTTCATATCCTTGACGTAGATAACAAACCTTGTTTGCTCCTCTACCTTGACGGGGACGGCAAAATCCATATAGTTCCGGTTAAAGTCGGTCAGATTTCCGCGTTTACCTGTCATTGCCAATATAATATTGTTACTTTTGGTCAGGTTCTGACTGCGGTAGTAGTCGGAGGTTTTTAACACAGATGCATTTGTTCCGTCTAAAATGCAGTAGAATCTGTAGGTATCAATGCCGAGAGGCCCGATGTAGGAGTCGATTGTCCGGGAGACCTGCTCCAGGCCGTTCTGCTCCTTTGCCGATTGTTCCAGTTGACTTACAAAGTCCTCGGTAAAAACCTGCTCCATCATTACCGTAAATTCCCGGTCATAAAACCGGGTGAGATTCACCAGCAAAAAGGAACCGACCACAATGATGATGGAAACAATCAGCAGGGAAAACATCAGAACAATTTTATGCTGAATACTTTTCATAATCTTATGCTTTATTGAAGTAGTAGCCTACACCGCGTTTTGTCATAATGTAACGTGGGGAACCGGGGTCATCCTCAATTTTTTCACGCAGACGGCGGACGGTTACGTCAACCGTTCTGACATCGCCGTAATACTCATAACCCCATACATTTTCCAAAAGATTTTCTCTTGTGAAAATTTTCTCCGGTTGTGTTGCAAGGAATTTCAAAAGCTCGAATTCCCGCAGAGTAATTTCAATAACCCGGTCATATTTTTTTACCTCATAACGCTCTAAATTTACAATCAAATCGCCGGAGGTGATGATTGCACCGGAGGGTGGAATGAATGTACCGGTGGTTTGTTCCGGAGCGGTACGGCGAAGGTTTGCCTTGACACGTGCAGTCAGCTCACGAATTGAGAAGGGTTTGGTCATATAATCATCAGCACCCAGCTCCAAACCGAGCACCTTGTCCACCTCTTCCTCTCTTGCGGTCAGCATGATAATCGGCACCATGGATTTTTCACGTACATGACGGCAGACCTCAAACCCATCCATCCTTGGGAGCATTACGTCCAGAAGAATTAAATCCGGTTTTTCTGAGAGGGCATATTCAAGCCCTGTCATGCCATCGAGAGCTTCGATAACCTCGTAGCCTTCCTTCTGCAGATTAAATTTTAAAATATCAACAATTGTCTGTTCATCTTCAATTACCAGAATTTTACGCTGTTCCATTGTTTCGCTCCTTTCGGATATTTTCATAGATATATCTATTTTATCAGATTTTTGTTCATTCTTCAAGTAATTTTGCAAATTATTTCAAATATTTTTGTATTCAGCTATAGCAATTTTAAAAAAAGTGTGTTATAATAATGATATTATGGGAGTATTATCAGTATTCATATAGAAAGGGTAAATCATGGCTAATCAAAAGAAATCAACAAAGAAAAAGACATTGTCCAAGAAAAAAATGACACAAAAGAAAAAGAATAACAGCATGGCGTATACGGGTGTCAGTGCAATTCTGTTTTTCTGTGCCGTACTGTCCGGCGTGTTTATTTATATGCAGAGCAATGCAGTTATTGCGGGCTTTTTTCATGATTTTATGTGTGGCTTGTTTGCAAAGACGGCATGGCTGGTGCCGCCGGTTTTGCTTGGACTGAGCATCTATACCATGCGGGCAAAGGGAACCGGAAAGCTTGGTGTGAAATCCGTTTTATGTACATTATTTCTGGTGTTTACGGCATCGCTGATTCATATTATGAGCGGGGAGGAGATGCCGGTTTCTGAGCTCTATGGCTACGGTGTGGACGGAATTGGCGGCGGTCTGTTTGGTGGCTTGGTTGCAAAAGGACTCTCAGGCAGTATCGGAACGATAGCAGCGGTGCTTGTTGTCGTATTTATGATGATTGTCTTGCTGAGTGTAATTCTGAAAATTTCGATTGTCAGTGCGGTTACGACCTTTGTTTCCGGACTGTTCCGCTTGCGTGAGGAATTTGAAGAGGTGGAACACCCCGACCGTTATGAGCAGGGCAGAAAAACGCAGGAACGTCTGGCCCATACACCGAAAACGAGCGGAGAAGACCTCAATTTTGAAATAGACGATCCGAAAAAGAAGAAAAAACCTGAAAAGCAGGAAAAACCGGCAGAAGCTCCGAAAGAAATGCTGGAGCAAAAGCCGGAATTAGAGGAAACCGTATTCAAGCCGGATATTGATCTGGGTATTTTTGATAAGAACCCGGAGGAAGAACCGGCAGAAGTGGTTGAACCGGGGGTGACGGAAGAGCCGAAAACGGGCGACGGTGGTGAAAAGGCACAACAACGTGCAGAAGCAACCACTAAGGAAGAACAGAAAAAAATTGACAGCGAAATTGACGGTGCCATTGAGCAACCGGTCAGAGAATATGTATATCCGCCGATTACTCTGTTAAAGGCGGCACCGCCCACCTCGGCAGATAAACGTCAGGAAATGCGGGAAACTGCACAGAAGCTGATGGAGGTCTTAAAGGACTTTAACGTAGAAGCAAAGCTTTTGCAGGTAACGCAGGGACCAAGTGTTACCCGGTACGAAATCCAGCCGGAAACAGGAATCAAGCTTTCCAAGATTTCCGGACTTTCCGAAGATATTGCGTGGAAGCTCGCTGTCCCGACTGTATTGGTAGCGGCAGTTCCCGGAAAAGCAGCGGTCGGTATTGAGGTTCCGAACAATAGTGTTTCGACGGTATCGGGCAGAGAGCTTCTGGAAAGCGATAGCTTCCGTAGTGCAGAATCCAAATTGACCATTGCATTGGGTAAGGATATCGGCGGTAAGGTTGTAATCGGCGATATCGGCAAGATGCCCCACGTCCTGATTGCGGGTGCAACCGGTTCGGGTAAGAGTGTATGTATCAATACGATTATTGCAAGCATTTTATATAAATCCAGCCCGGAAGAGGTCAAGCTGATTATGATTGACCCGAAGGTGGTAGAATTGGGAATCTATAACGGAATTCCGCATCTTCTGATTCCGGTTGTAACCGACCCGAAACGTGCCGCAGGTGCATTGAATTGGGCGGTAAGTGAAATGATGAAGCGGTATTCTTTGTTTGCAGAAAGTCATACCAGAAATTTGGAGGGCTACAACAAACTCCGCAAAAAAGAGGGAGAACAAACCCTTCCCAAGATTGTCATTATCATCGACGAGCTTGCCGATTTGATGATGGTTGCGGCAAAAGAGGTGGAAGATTCCATCTGCCGTTTGGCACAGCTTGCACGTGCGGCAGGCATTCATCTGATTGTTGCAACGCAACGTCCGTCGGTTGATGTCATTACCGGTCTGATTAAGGCAAATGTTCCGAGCCGGATTGCGTTTGCGGTTTCCAGTCAGGTGGATAGCCGTACCATCCTGGATAAGGGCGGTGCAGAAAAACTGCTTGGTAAAGGTGATATGCTCTATCATCCCTCCGGCATGAATACACCCTTGCGAGTACAAGGTGCATTTATTTCGGATGCAGAAATTGAAAAGCTGGTTGAATTTATTAAGGAAAACAGTGAGGTTACACACTATTCTGAGGACCTTGCAGAACATATTGACCGTGTTTCCACCGGAGAAAACGGTGTCACCGACGAGGATGAATCGGAGGATGCAGATGCACTTCTGCCCGAGGCAATTTCTCTGGCGGTAGAGCTGGGACAAATTTCCACCGCAATGATTCAACGTCGGTTAAAGGTAGGCTATGCCCGTGCCGGAAGAATCATTGACCAGATGGAAATGCGTGGATTAATCAGCGGTGCAAACGGCAGTAAGCCCAGAGAGGTTTATGCAAACCGCATTAGTGTAGACGATTTACCGAATTAAGGAAAAATAACATGAGTAAGCATAATTTTCTTCCAATCAGCCGGAACGATATGAAGGAGCGAGGCTGGGACGAGCTTGATTTTCTCTATATTGTCGGCGATGCATATGTAGACCATCCGAGCTTTGGTCATGCGATAATCTCACGTGTGCTGGAAAAGCACGGCTACCGTGTCGGCATCGTTTCCCTGCCGGATTGGCACGATACCAAGGATTTTTTGCGGTTGGGACGTCCCCGGCTTGGGGTTTTGGTTTCTGCCGGAAATATCGACAGTATGGTAAACCACTATACGGCGAGTAAAAAACGGCGTAGTGACGATGCCTATGCACCGGGGAACCGTGCCGGACAACGTCCCGACCGTGCCACCATTGTATACTGCAACCGAATCCGGGAAGCATTCGGAAATATTCCGCTCCTGATTGGTGGGGTGGAGGCGAGCCTCCGGCGGTTTGCACATTACGATTACTGGGACGATAAAATCCGCCATTCTATTATGGTAGATTCTCAGGCAGACATTCTGATGTATGGCATGGGCGAAAAGCAGATTGTTGCAATTGCGGATGCTTTGCGTGACGGAAAAAGTCCCAAGGATTTGACCGATATTCCCGGCACCTGCTATCTGTGTGAGGAGCCGCCGCAGGAAAATGTACAAATGATTCCATCCTACGAGGAATGCTGTGCCTCGAAAAAGGAGTATGCCGAATCCTGCAAAATTCAGTATTATGAGCAAAACCCCTATACGGGTAAAATATTGGTACAACAGCATGGCAAACGTTTTCTGGTTCAGAATCCGCCAATGCCGCCGCTTAATACCAAGGAGCTGGATGCGGTTTATGCTCTTCCTTATGAGAAGAATTATCATCCCTGCTATGAGCCAATGGGCGGAATTGAAGCCATTAAGGAGGTTAAATTCAGCCTTGCAAGCTCACGTGGATGCTTCGGAAGCTGTAATTTCTGTGCGCTGGCATTCCATCAGGGCAGAATCGTAACGGCACGCAGTCAGCAATCGCTGATTCAGGAAGCAACACAAATGACCTGGGACCCGGACTTTAAAGGTTATATCCACGATGTCGGAGGACCTACGGCAAATTTCCGTGCGCCGGCGTGTGATAAGCAATTAAAAACGGGTGCTTGTAAGAATAAGCAATGCCTGTTCCCGGAGCCTTGTAAGAATTTAAAAATCGACCATCGGGAATATACCGGACTTTTGCGAAAGCTTCGGCAGATACCCGGCGTAAAAAAAGTATTCATCCGCTCCGGAATCCGGTTTGATTACCTGATTCATGATAAGGACGACACCTTCTTCTGTGAGCTTTGTGAGCATCATGTAAGCGGTCAATTGAAGGTTGCCCCCGAGCACGTCTCCGACCATGTTCTGCAGTATATGGGCAAGCCGAAAAATAGTGTGTATAACCGGTTTTCGGAAAAGTTTTATAAAATCAATGAAAAGTTAGGGAAGAAGCAGTACCTTGTCCCCTATCTGATGTCAAGCCATCCGGGCAGTACCCTGCACGATGCGATTGCGTTGGCATTATATTTGAAGAAACACGGAATCAATCCGCAGCAGGTGCAGGATTTTTATCCTACCCCCGGAACGATTTCAACGTGTATGTTCTATACCGGACTTGATCCCTTTACCGGGAAATCGGTCTATGTGCCGAAAACACCGAAGGAAAAGGCAATGCAACGGGCATTGCTCCAATACCGGAACCCGGATAATTATCAGATGGTGCGAGAGGCATTAACCCTTGCCGGAAGAACGGATTTGATTGGCTTTGGCGAAAACTGTCTGATTCGTCCCCGGAATATGGGAGCAGGAAAACCTCCGGCAAAAAAGCCTGAGAAGAAAGCAGCTCCGCAAAAGCGGACACCACATAACATCCGAAAGAAAAAGAAAAAATCATAATATGGATTACAAAAGAAAGGAATGATACCATGGCAAAAATTTTAAGCGGAAAGGAAGTTTCTGCAAGAATCAAGGAAGAATTGAAGCAGGAGGTTGCGGCCTTGAAGGAAAAGGGGATTTTCCCCGGTCTGGCGGTTGTTATTGTCGGAGACGATCCGGCAAGCCGTGTCTATGTCAACTCCAAGAAAAAGGCGTGTGAGGATTTGGGCATCTATTCGGAGGAATATGCACTTAGTGCTGAGACAACGCAGGAAGAACTGCTTTCCTTGATTGATACATTAAACCATAAAAAGGAAATTAACGGGATTCTGGTACAGCTTCCGCTTCCGAAGCATCTGGACGAGGAATCTGTGATTCAGGCAATTGATCCGAAAAAGGATGTGGATGCATTCCACCCGGTCAATGTCGGTAAAATCATGGTTGGAAATTACGATTTTGTTCCCTGCACCCCGGCAGGTGTTATGGAGCTGATTCACGAATCCGGCATTGAAGTGTCGGGCAAGGAGTGTGTGGTAATCGGCAGAAGTAACATTGTCGGAAAACCGCAGGCAATGCTTTTGTTGCATGAAAACGGAACGGTTACCATCTGCCATTCCAGAACCAAGGATTTGAAGGAAACCGTAAAACGTGCAGATATTGTAGTAGCGGCAGTTGGCAAACCGAATTTTATCACCGGTGATATGATTAAAGAGGGTGCCGTTGTAATTGATGTCGGTATCAACCGCATTGCGCCGAAAACCTTAGTCGGAGATGTGGATTTTGAATCGGCAAGTAAGGTTGCCGGTGCAATCACCCCGGTTCCCGGCGGTGTCGGACCGATGACCATTGCAATGCTGATGAAAAACACAGTAAAAGCAGCGTTGATTCAATAATAAGGAGGTATACATATGAAAGCAACAGAATTAAAACAGAATTTAAAGAGCGGTACCTATGCCGCAGCATTAGCAGAAATCTATGCGTGTGATATTGCAGAGGCTCCGTATTATGCGGACAGACTTTGCAAGGTCATGGACGGCTTTGAAACAACCTTTGGAAAAAAGGAGGAGCTTCGTCTCTTTTCTGCACCGGGCAGAACTGAAATCGGCGGAAACCACACCGACCATCAGTACGGCTGTGTGCTGGCGGCAAGCCTGAACCTGGACGTTATCGGTGCGGCGGCACCCAATGGTACCAATCTTGTCAGAATCCAATCCGAGGGATATCCGATGGATGAAATCGACCTGGCAGATTTAGAGGTACATCCGGAGCAGTATGGTCAGGCAGGCGCATTGATTCGTGGTATTTTAAAGAGCTTTTCCGATAAAGGCTATAAGCTCGCTGGCTTTGATGCCTACACAATTTCCAGCGTTTTAAAGGGCTCCGGCATGAGCTCCTCTGCGGCGTTTGAGGTGCTGGTGGGAAATATCGTCAATCGCTTTTTCTGCAATGAAGAGGTGGATGCAGTTGAAATTGCAAAAATCGGTCAGTATGCAGAGAATGTATATTTCGGAAAGCCCTGCGGTCTGATGGACCAGATGGCGTCCTCGGTTGGTGCAGTCGTTGCAATCGACTTTGAGGATGTCAAGAATCCGGTTATCCGCAAGGTGGAATTTGACTTTACACAAAGCGGACACGCGCTCTGTATCATTGATTCGGGTGCAGACCATGCAGACCTGACGGACGAATACGCAGATATCACCGTTGAAATGAGAAAGGTTTCTGAATTTTTCGGAAAAGAGCATTTGCGTGAGGTAAATCCGGAGGAATTTTCCGACCGCTTGGCAGAAGTCAGAGCGGCAGTCAAGGATGACCGTGCAATTCTTCGTGCAATTCATTTCTTCAATGATAACCAACGTGCGCAGGATGAGGTAGAGGCATTGCAGAATGATGATTTTGAAGCTTTTTGTGATATGGTGAAAAAATCCGGCTTCTCTTCCTATATGTATCTGCAGAACGTGTTTGCGGCATCCCTGCCACATCAGCAGGCAGTATCGCTGGCATTGGCACTCTGCGATGAATTTTTAGGCGACGAAGGCGCTTTCCGTGTACATGGCGGTGGCTTTGCCGGAACGGTACAGGCATTTGTTCCGAACGAAATGCTCTCTGAGTTCAAAAAGGATATCGAATCCGTACTTGGTAAGGATAGCTGTCATGTGCTTTCTATCCGTCCGGTTGGCGGTATGGAATTCAAATTTTAAAAAATGGTAAAATTTAACTGATTAATTTTCTGAAAATATGGCATACTTAAGAGTAGAAAAAACATATTTTCAGAAAGGAAAATCGGTTATGATTAATAAAATTGCATTAATACTGATGATTATCGGAGCGTTGAACTGGGGCAGTATCGGCTTGTTTGCTTTTGATTTTGTCGGAGCAATCTTTGGCGGTCAGCTTGCGGCTTTCTCCCGAATCATTTTCACGATTGTCGGACTTGCAGGCATTTGGGGCATTTTGATGTTGTTCAATGATGCCGGCAGTGATGCAGAGCGTCATTAATAATAGAATCCGGACGGTTTTCGTGAATCGTCCGGGTTTTTTCATATACAATTAAGAAGGGATACATATGATTATAGATTTTCACACACACGCATTTCCGGATGCACTTGCAGAAAAAACAATTCCGGTTCTTTCCAAAAACTCCGGACTTGCACCTGCCGGAAACGGAAAAATTTCCGGTACACTTCTAAGTATGCAGAATCACGGCATAGACTATAGTGTTATCTGCAATATTGCAACCAATGCAAAACAAACGGCAAATGTAAACCGCTTTGCAATATCCTTGCTGGAGATACCGGGTATCATTCCGTTCGGGAGTGTGCATCCGGACTCTGATTATATCGAACAGCTTGATATCTTAAAGGATGCAGGCATCCGGGGGATTAAAATGCACCCGGATTATCAGCAGTATTTTATTGACGATACAAAGGTCATACCAATCTATGAAGAAATTTTAAAACGTGACTTCGTTCTGATTTTCCACACCGGAAAGGACTACGGTGTTGGAGAACCGACCCGTGCCACCCCTGCACGTTGTAAGGCATTGATGCCGATGTTCCGGGGTGAAAAGGTTGTGCTTGCACATATGGGCGGATTTGCAATCTGGGACGAGGTGCTGGAGCTTCTGGTGGACGAGGATGTTTATTTTGATACCGCCGCACTTGTTGGTGTAATGGAAGAACCGATGTATAAAGAACTGCTTCGCCGTCATAATCAGGATAAGGTTTTGTTTGCGACCGATTTCCCGTGGGAGAATCCAAAGGATAGCCTGGAGCTTTTAAAAAGACAGGTAACGGACGAGACACAGCTTGCAAAAATACTGGGCGAAAACGCAAAAAGGCTGTTAAACCTGTAGGGAACGACCTGCGTGTCGTTCCGCACAAAAAGGAGAAATTATGAATTTACCAAAACGAAAACCAAATCGTTTGAACGGATATGATTATTCTACGCCGGGGGCATATTTTGTAACCTTATGCACGCAAGGAAGGAAAATTTTTTTTGAAATAGAATCTGTAGGGAACGACCTATGTGTCGTTCCGCCACAAAATCAATGTATCCATAAATGGATTCGGGAAACTGAAACCAAATTTAAAAACATAAAAATAGATAAATATGTGATTATGCCGAATCATCTGCATATGATTGTTGTAATAACGGAACGACACACAGGTCGTTCCCTACATGATGTAATGAGATGGTTTAAAACAATGGTGACAAATGAATATATGGTTTTGGTAAAATCGGGTATATGTAAACCGTTTGAGAGAAAATTGTGGCAAAAATCATATCATGATCACATTATCCGGAATGAACAGGATTATTTAAAATTATGGGAATATATTGATATAAATCCACACAAATGGAAAGACGATTGTTTCTATTTAGAACCGTAGGGAACGACCTATGTGTCGTTCCGCAGAATCGATGTGTATACAGACATTTCGTTGTAGGGAACGACCTACGTGTCGTTCCGCAGAACCAATGCGTATGCAGATATTTCGTTGTAGGGAACGACCTATGTGTCGTTCCGAAAAATAAATGATATATATGGTCGGATATCATCCGCCCGAAAAGGAGTGCATCATGAAAAAAATTATTCATGCAAAAATTATAACCATGGCAGGAGAAATGATTGAGAACGGTGCCATTCTGTTTGACGAAAAAATCATTCGTGTCGGAACGGAGCAGGAGCTTTCCCAAGAAACTGCAGACGAAACATGGGATTTAGAGGGTGCCTATGTCTATCCGGGGTTAATCGACGCACATTCGCATCTTGGAATGTTCGAGGACTCCCTGGGCTTTGAGGGGGATGACGGGAACGAGGATTCCGACCCCATTACCCCGCATCTGCGTGCGATTGATGCAATCAATCCCTTTGACCGATGCTTTGCAGATGCCCGGAAAGCAGGTGTTACCACGGTACTGACCGGCCCGGGAAGTGCCAATCCGATTAGCGGACAATTTGTTGCCATGAAAACGGCAGGCATCTGTGTGGACGATATGATTGTAAAAGCCCCGGCGGCGATGAAATTTGCCTTGGGTGAAAATCCGAAATCAGTTTACCATTCCAAAAACCAATCCCCCGTCACCCGTATGGGAACGGCGGCATTGATTCGGGAAACACTCTACAAGGTAAAAGAATATCAGAAAGCACTCGCAGAGTATCAGGAGGATCCGGAAGAGAATGACAAGCCGGAATTTGATTTAAAGATGGAGGCACTTCTTCCGGTTCTGTCCGGAGAGCTTCCGGTCAAGATTCATGCCCATCGTGCCGATGATATTTGTACCGCAATCCGGTTAGCGAAGGAATTTTCTCTTCCTATTACAATAGAGCATTGCACAGACGGGGAATCGGTATTGCCGATTCTTGTCCGTGAAAAAATCCCGGTGCAGTTAGGACCGACACTTTCCGACCGCAGTAAACCGGAATTGAAAAATTTAAGCTTTTCTACCTATAAAATATTGTCGGATGCCGGTGTGCCGGTTTCTATCATCACCGACCACCCCGAAATCCCGATTGAAAATCTGACGCTTTGTGCTGCTCTGGCAGTAAAAAACGGAATGGATATGCAAAAGGCAATCGAGGCAATTACCATCACAGCGGCAAAGAACTGCAATATTGCAGACCGTGTCGGCTCGATTGAGGCGGGAAAGGATGCAGATTTCGTCATTACCTCTGCACCGCTTCTGGAAATGCAGACAAAGATTTTAAAAACAGTAATTCTGGGAGATGTGGTTCATAGCATAGAGGAATAATGTGTGAATCACAGACTGTCGAATAACCGAATCAACCACCATAGTAGCTTGTATCAGCTAAAACTTTACACAAAAACAATCCTCCCGTCACGCTTTGCGTGCCACCCTCCTTTACACAAGGAGGGCTTGAAGAATCTCTTGTCCGACGCTCTTGTCCGGCTCCCTTGTTCGGCTCCCCCGTCCAGCTCCCTTGTTCGGCTCCCTTGTGTAAAGGGAGCTGTCACGAAGTGACTGAGGGATTGTCGTCTTTTCGTTGTTATATTGTAGTAGGGAACGACCTATGTGTCGTTCCGTAAAATACCGATGCAACGAAAGAAGCAAACATCGTAGGGGACGATGCCCACATCGTCCCGCAATGGACAAAAACGGGTAAAAAAATCCGGGCTTGTACAACTCGTACAAAAAAACAATTCTGAAATTTTGCGAAACGTACAAAAAAGGCAAAAAAGAATAAAAGTGATTGAAAAGAAACAAAAAGAGTGGTATTATTTTTAATGAGTGAATGTGGTATGTGTAATGTGTTTGAAACTACAATAAGAACATTAGTGGCCGTCGGTTTGGTATGGGGACCGCGATAGGATAAAATGTATGAGTGTTCCATTACATTGCACAAACAGTTAAAATTTTTTAATCTATATTTAGAAAGGGGTAATTCACATGAGAAAAACTTTATTATCTTGTGTAGTAGCTTCCGCAATGGCTCTGGCTTGCACAGCAACTTCTTTCGCAGCTGTAACTTACGGCGAAGATAATCAGTTGACTGTTGCTTATACTGCTGATGGTAACAAATTGGCAGTTACATCCGGCTGGAATGCAGACGATGCACAGGTAACTCTGTTGGTAGTTAAGGGCGACAATCCGTCCACTATCTCTGATGGCGACATTCTTTACATCGATCAGCAGGCTAAGGACGCTGCTGCTACAGCATTTGCAAGCGTTGGTCTGTTAGGCGAAACTGCTTTGGCAGAAGGAACTTATACTGTTAAGGCTGGCGGTTCTGCTGGTAATGTTTACACATCTACCTTTACTATCGCTGCTGATGCTCCGGTTGTTGAGTATTTAGACTTTGTATGGGGCGACGTAACCAACGATTCTGCTTCTGACATTAAGGATGCTGGTGCTATTCTGTTGAGCGCATTGGAAGGCGGCGACAAGCAACCGGGCGGAACTCCGTACGAAATCGGTGCTTCTGTTGCATTGAAAGATGTAACCTTCACATGGGGTGACGTAACTAACGATGCTGCTTCTGACATTAAGGATGCTGGTGCTATCCTGTTGAGTGCATTGGAAGGTGGCGACAAGCAACCGGGCGGAACTCCGTACGAAATCGGTGCTAGCGTGTCTTTAGCAAAATAATTTATTAATAATTAATTTAGGAGGATTTAATTATGACTTTCAAGAAGATTGCTTCCTTGTTAGTTTCAGCTACAATGGCTTTCTCTGCTTTCGCAGCAGTAGCAAGTGCTGAAACAAAAGGAACCTTAGATTTAACCACATATGAAGCTTATACTGCAGCTGAAGCTGCTGAGTTGGGCGTAGAAATCCCGGATACACATGGCTTGTTCCTTATCGGTCTTGACTTTGCTGATATTGGACCGTTGAGCTATCAGACATCTGGTTCAGGCTTGACAGCTAAGAACTATGGTGATAAGTTAACTGCTGTAAGTATCGTTATTTCTGATGATGCTGTAGATTTTGTTATGGTTGATCCGGATAATTCCGCATTGGCTTTTGACACTTACTCAGGTAATCTCGCAACAGGCGGTTTGAAGTTCGAATATTTGGATGCTGGTGTTAAGACTGCATACCCGACAACAAAGGGCACAGGCGTTACTGGAACTGAAAACATGGTAATTGCTTATGTAACTGCTCCTTTGGGAACAGAAGTTGCTCCGAAGGTAGAATACCAAGTTACAAGCTGGGGCACAGATGGTAAGTTGGCAGGTAGCGCATGGTACGAAGCAACTTGTGCTTTCACTTTAGGCGAAGCTGCTGGCGGCGACGACGAAGAAGTTCTGACTTTCGCAATCGCTGAAGGTACAATCTATGAAAACGGTACTGTATGGGCTTGTGAAATTGCAAATGCAGTAGATGGTTTGGCTAAGTTGGAAGCTACTTTCAAAGCAGGCGAAGCAACCAAGTCTGTTATCACAACTAAGCTTGGCGCTTGGGGTGGTGTAGGTGCTACCGAATTCAATATCGGTATCAACACCGCTAAAGCTGGCGTAGTTGCAAATGCAATCGAAGCTACAATTACTGATGGTGCAGGTGCTACAGCTACAGCTGAAGCTGTTGCTAACTAATAGAAGGAGGATTTGAATTATGAAAATTTATGAAAGACCTTCTGTTGAAATCAAGAGATTTGACGTAGAAGATATCATGGCTGCAAGTGGCGAATATGCTGTAAACAACGATTTGTTCGTTGAAATCACAGGTGCTGCTGATGCAGGTGTAGTATTTGAGTGGTAATTCCATTTTAAATCAAACACAATGAGGGGAAAGACTTCGGTCTTTCCTCTTTTTTTTTGCCTTCCCTTTGTAGGGGACGATGCCCACATCGTCCCGAAATAATAATGTTGTACGATAACATTGTAGGGAACGAACTTGTGGTGGAGTCCAAAACTATGTTTTGGCAAACGACACCCATGTAACAGTGTTCGAAATCTTTGATTTCGGTAACACCACTACTATGTGTCGTTCCGATGTTGTTGTGGGCATCTCTAACAGTATGCCCTCTTTTTGTGCTTTGCGGGGTGATGTGGGCATCACCCCCTACAGAAACCGATTTATCATGCAACATCGTAGGGGACGATGCCCACATCGTCCCGAAATAATAATGTTGTACGATAACATTGTAGGGAACGAACTTGTGGTGGAGTCCAAAACTATGTTTTGGCAAACGACACCCATGTAACAGTGTTCGAAATCTTTGATTTCGGTAACACCACTACTATGTGTCGTTCCGATGTTGTTGAGGGCATCTCTAACGGTATGCCCTCTTTTTTGCGTTTTGCGGGGTGATGTGGGCATCACCCCCTACAGAAGCCGATTTATCATGCAACATCGTAGGGGACGATGCCCACATCGTCCCGAAATAATAATGTTGTACGATAACATTGTAGGAAACGAACTTGTGGTGGAGTCCAAAACTATGTTTTGGCAAACGACACCCATGTAACAGTGTTCGAAATCTTTGATTTCGGTAACACCACTACTATGTGTCGTTCCGATGAGAAAATATACATCTTGTATACCAAAAATCAAGGAAACACAAGCAGTTGTGGTGGATGAAAACTGCATAGCGAAATGCACAAAAACAATCCGAAAGTTCTTGAAAGTTTGTGAAAGTTTTTAACGAAAAAAAGAAGAAAAAAGCTTGCAATTATGCGAAATATTGTTTATAATAGTATTGTTGTGACACTTGACAAACGATGAAGCGGGAGGTTGCGGATATCAAATCCGGTTTTTCCGTGG
>SVJN01000016.1 GCA_015068965.1 Oscillospiraceae bacterium | reverse complement strand
TTTTTGATTTTGATATCTAAAAATTAACATTTTTATCCAGAATATCAAAAAATAGATGCAAAAATCAAGAAGTAGAAATTGAAAAACTGTATAATCTGCCCTATAATAAAAAGGTAAGGAGGTACGTTTTCATGAAAAAACAACGAGAAACAAAAACAACCAAAGTACAGTTAGCACCAAAGAGTACCTTACGGCGTGACATTTTACGGGACAAGCAGCTCTATCTGATGTTACTTCCGTTTTTACTCTGGTACATACTGTTCTATTATGTTCCGTTCTACGGAATCCAGATTGCATTCAGGGATTATAAACCGTTTGTCGGAATCTGGGAAAGTGAATGGGTGGGGTTGAAGCATTTTATCAACTTCTTCCAGAGTCCCTATATCGGCAGACTTGTCCGGAATACTTTTTTAATTAGCTTCTTCTCAATGCTGTTTACGTTCCCGGCATCGGTTATTCTTGCAATTCTATTTGATGAATTAAGATCGAAAAAGTTTAAAACCGCAGCACAGACGATTTCATATCTGCCGCACTTTATTTCAACGGTAGTTGTTGCAGGTCTGGTTGTAACCTTTTTGGCACCGACTGCGGGTATTATCAATGTATTTATTGAAAAATTAGGATTTGAAAGAATCTATTTTATGACGAAACCGGAATATTTCCGCTCTATCTATGTGATTATGACAGGGTGGCAGGGAATTGGTTTCGGAACCATCATTTACAGCTCGGCTCTGGCAGGAATTGACGGTTCTTTATATGAAGCAGCTGAAATTGACGGTGCAGGAAGATTTAAAAAGATTCTTAACATTACATTGCCGTCCATCATGCCGACGGTTGCAATCATGTTGATTATCAGAATGGGAAGTCTGTTGTCCGTTGGTTCGGATGCGATTATTCTTCTGTATCAGCCGATTACCTACGAAACAGCGGATGTTATCTCAACCTTTGTTTACCGAAACGGTCTGGTTGACAGTAACTATTCCTATGCGGCAGCAGTTGGCTTGTTTAATGGTGTGATTGCATTGCTTCTGGTATTGGTATCCAATACGATTTCGAAAAAAGTCAGCGATAACAGCTTGTGGTAAAAGGAGGCGTTAAGAAATGAAAATCAAAAGAAGCTTTGGAGAAAAGTGTTTTGATACAGCGAATGTCATCTTAATGCTTCTCATTATGTTTGTAACCTTGTATCCGTTGTGGTATGTATGTATTGCATCGGTCAGCTCGGGAACTGCAGTAACCAACGGTGAGGTTATCTGGTGGATTAAAGACTTTACACTCGATGCTTATAAATCCTTATTTAAGGATAGTACAATGGCAACCGCATATGCCAATACCTTAATTTATTCCGTGTTTGGAACAGTTTTGAGTATTGTCCTGACGGTACTTGGCTCCTATGCACTTTCTAAAAAGAGACTGCGTGGAAGAAAAATTTTCATGACAATGATTCTTCTGAGTATGTGGTTCTATCCCGGTATGATGCCGACATACATCACCATCAGAAACTACGGTCTTTTAGATACCAGAATCGGTGTTTTGTTGCAGGGAGCAGTTGCTACCTATTATGTTGTATTGATGCGTACCTTTTTTGAATCCATTCCGGATTCTATGGAAGAAGCGGCAAAGATAGACGGTGCATCGGATTTCAGAATTTTATTCCAGGTATACCTGCCGTTGTCAACCGCATCGCTGGTAACCATTGCACTTTACTATTTTGTCGGCAGATGGAACTCCTATTTCTGGGAAATGATTCTCCTAAAGGACGAGAACAAGATTCCTCTGCAGGTAATTTTAAAGAAATTCGTTGTTGAAATGTCGCAGAACGATTCTGATTTAGGAACGGTTGACTATACAGTAACCTCTCGTGAAACGGCAATTTTTGCAACCATTGTAATTTCAACCATTCCGATGGTCATTCTCTATCCGTTCATTCAGAAGTTCTTTGTTAAGGGCGTTATGATTGGTGCGGTAAAGGGATAACATCAATCGGAAGATGTGTAGGGAACGAGCTGTGTGTCGTTCCGAAAAAAGATTTGTTAATAAAATCAAAGGAGGATTTTATAATATGTTAAACGCAAAAAAAATCACAGCAATGACCCTGAGCGGTATTTTAGCTCTGGGTGCACTTTCCGGATGCGGTGAGAAAAAGCAAACCGCAGGCGGAGACAACGAAGCAGTAGAAATGACAATGCATATGCATTTCTTTGGCTACTGTGTATTTGATGATGAGTGGCCGGTTTTCCAGGAAGCGGCAAAAAGAACTGGCGTTTCTATCAAGGGAACTGCAGTAGAAACGGTTTCTGACAGTGCGCAAGCCTTCTCTACTATGCTTGCTGACAAAAAGCTGCCGGATATCATTCATTATCAGACATCTGAGCTTAACGAAATCGGACCGGATGGTGCATTGATTCCGTTGGACGACCTGATTGAAGAGCACGCTCCGAATATCAAGAAGTTCTTTGAAGATGCTCCGGAAGTAAAAGCAGCTGCAACTGCTGGTGACGGACACATTTATTCTATTCCGGGTACATTGGCTCCGGTTGGCTCTAAGGGCTTGCCGTCACAGGGCTTCTTCATCCGTCAGGATTGGTTGGATAAGTTAGGCTTAGAAACACCGAAGACTGTAGATGAATTCTACAATGTATTAAAGGCATTCCGTGAACAGGATCCGAACGGAAACGGTAAGCAGGATGAAATTCCGTACTTTGACCGTGAAGGACTTGCAAATAACCTCTACCAGCTCTTTGATGCACATGCTGGTCAATTTATCAAGGATGGCAAGATTGTAGACGGAAGAATTACCGAAGAATACAAGAACGCAATCCGTGAGGTTGCAAAGTGGTATAAGGAAGGTCTGGTTGACCCGGAAATCTTCACCCGTGGTCAGCAATCCAGAGAACAGCTCTTGTCCACAAACCTCGGCGGTTCAACACATGACTGGTTCTCTTCAACCGCTTCCTATAATGATAAGTATCCGGAAGTGGGTCTGGAGTTTATTACCATGTTACCTCCGGCAGACGTAAACGGTGTTGTAAAAGAAGATATTGGCAGAAGCTTACTCCACGGTCTTGCATGGGGTATCTCCAAGGATAACGCAGATCCGGTTCGTACCATCAAGTACTTTGACTGGTGGTTGTCTGAAGAAGGTATTGCTTTGAAGTCCAACGGTATCGAAGGTGTACATTATAATATGGTAGACGGTCAGCTCGTATTTACCGATGAGGTTATGAATGCTGACGGCGGTGCTCCGGGTTATATGAGAAATCAGGGTTGTGTTGAAATCGGTTCTATTACCACCTTGGATTGTGAATTAGCAGGTATGAACCAAATCGGTAAGGATGGTTTCAATTCCTATAACGAAGCTGGTATCATTACCGAGCCGATGCCGATTCTGAGCTATAGCCAGGAAGAGCTGGATGTTAAGAACCAGTTTGAAACCAATGTAAACACCTATGCAAAGGAACAAGAGCAGAAGTGGATTATGGGTGCAGAGGATGTTGACGCAACCTGGGATGCATACGTTGCACAGCTCAAAACTATGGGGATTGATGACCTTACCGCTGCAGCTCAGTCTGCATATGACAGATATTTAGAAAGCACAAAATAATTGCGGTGGAGTCCAAATTTTTAATTTGGTAAACGACACCCATGCAAGGAACGCCCAAGAATGCGAACAAAGTGAAGCATGATTGGAAGCGGTCTACTGCGAATTGGTAGGGACGGGTTTTCCGTCCCGGATAACGGGCGGGGAGCCCCCGCCCCTACAGAAATTCATGAAAAGTATTGTATTTTAAACAGTCTGACGGTTGTAGTCCCGAGACTTTTGATAGAATCAGCACATCAGAACAGGTCTGCAAGCCTTTCTGATCCCATACCAACCCGATTCTAAAAAAATGCCCGGAACACAGCCGGCTGACTGGTAAAATAAAATTTTTAATAAGAAGGAGAGAAAAACTATGAACAAGAAACTTTTAGCAAGTGCATTGTCATTAGCGATGCTTTTATCCTCCACTGCAGCTTTGGCAGAGGAAATCGGTGATTTACCGGAATCAGATGAACCGTTGGTGACAGATACTTGGGGTTATGAATGGAATTTCAATACTACTTCTACCTGGACAACTCCGAGCTGGAGCGACCCGGCAGTAGAGGGTGACACTGCATCTTATGCACAAACCGGTGCAACAAATACGAATAATTTTGTAGGTCCGGATGCTTCTAACGCAAAGCTCATTACTTCTACACAGTATGGTAACGGCGGAACAACAAATTGTGGAAAACCGTCTTCTTTCTATGGAAGTAAAATTGTAATTAATGATGCAAATGGTGCAGCAAAGACCTTGGCAGATACCGAGGTACTGGTTAGCACAGACTTTATGGTTCCGCATGATGATATTGGTGGCTATATCCTGACACCGCAAAGTAGTAAAAACATCTATAATTACACAATGGCATTTAGTGTGGAGCTTGACGGAACCATGAAAATGGTAAACGGATGTCGTTGGGGTGGTGATGATGGTTTTAATGTTACTATCGGAAAAGTCACCTATGGCGAATGGTATAACCTGATGATTAAGTATAAATTCCAGAGTTCTGAAGGCTCGGGATTAGGTATGCGTGCGGATGTCTATCTGAATGGAGAACTGGTTGTTCCGGATTTTGCAGCTGCGTATAATGGCGGTGGAGCTGTCAGCTTCGTAAACCCGGTTATTGCAAAAGACAGACATAGATTTTCTACATATGATCCTTTCAGAAGCCATGGCGTAGATGAAGGTATCGTTTTTGATAATGTTTATGTTGGAAATGATATGTCCAGAATCCCGACAGAGACTGCAATTGCAAGAGTATATGACGGTAATGCTACAGATAAGACAAAGTTAAATGTTCGTTTTACCAAGGATGTAAAGGACACCTTAACCGCAGCAGATTTCTCTGTTTACACCGCTACCGGTGAGGCTGCTGCAACAGTAAATGCAATTGAGTGGTTGGATAACCGTGAAGCAGTTTTGACCTTGAGTGCTGAACTGGCTCTGTATACCGATTATATTGTTGCTGTGACCGGAAATATCAACAAGACATTTAAGACTAAGCTTGAAAAATTCTGGGATTTTGAAGATGGTACAGCAACCGGATTTGTTTTAAATCCAAGAAATGGTAACTCCAGAATTGAAGCAGACGGCACAGACAGCTACAACCCGACCGGAAAAGGTGCAAGAGTATGGTTTGGCGGTAAGACAGCATCAGGAGCAGGTACTGTAATCAGAGAATCGGCTGCAGCTTCTGTAGTGTCGGCAGATAAAATCTCTGCTTACAATGGTCCGATTATGGTAAATACCGATATTATGATTCCGAATGAAAGAGTTATTGGTGGTATTGTTGTCGGAGGTCAAACCTATCAAAATCTGAAAGGTAGTGTATCGATTCGGCACACCTTTGATGGTGAAGGTACCTACACAGGAACAAACCTCTATGTTGGTGATACTGTATTAAAGACCGGATTAGAGTTGAAGAAGTGGTATAACCTTGCTGTTAAGATGACAGAATTAAGCGCAAATTATGCTGCAATTGATCAGGTTTACTTAGATGGTGAAGCTCTTATGAGTGCATCTGTCAATATTGGTAACAATATTACTGAAAGAATTATGCTTTTAGGTCAACCGAATATGTCAGCTGCTCCTGTTTCCGACCAGATAGCATTCTATGATAATGTTTATATTGGTCAGAATCTCAATTACACCAACAGTAAGTCTACCTTTAACACCACTGACGGTCTGAACTGGACTGTTTCTGCAGGTGCAAAGAAGAATGCAGGAACCATGCTGGTTGCAGTTTACGATGCAGATACCGGTGCGTTGAAGGAAGTAAAGAGTGCAAAGTTCGATGTTGACCCGATGGAAAGTGCAGATGCAACCTTTGCATTGACCGATACAACCGGAACCATGAAGCTCTTTACCTGGGACAACGTAGAAGGCTTGAAGCCGTTCGTTAGCCCGAATGCAGCATTTGTAACAGTTGAATAATTTAACGAATTCATATCTGTTGTGATAGAATCAACAGATGTTTTGGGACAAAAGCCGTCCCCTGCAAATTGTAGGGGACGGGTTTCCCGTCCCGGAATATTTTCTTTGCTTTTTTGCGTAAATTAAAATTACAATGGGTTGATAATTACCCATATTGAATAAAACGGAGGATTTTATGAAAAAAATTCTGACAATCCTACTCTTAATCACATCATTTTCTGTAGCTCTGTTTGCAGATGTGGTTTGTGCCGCCCAAACGAAATATTTTGAAACGGCGGAATTTTTATCAGATGGTATTAAGGTAACCAATATTTGCCGCGGAATTTCTTCCTATGAGGATGGAAAACCGATTATCGTAACGGTTGTAGAGGGCTCGGAAGGCTCTTTACTGCAGGTTGTAGATGTTAATGCACAAAAATTATTGCACGTCTTTAACTGTGGTGTCAGCGGAACGATGTGGCAAGGCTGTGCCGCACCTGACGGAACGGTTTACTGTGCAGTTGGCAACCATTTGATTCTCTATTCGCCAACAACGAAAACAATTACAGATGCCGGCACTGTCCCGACCACTTTGAGCGGAAACTCCTCTCAGTTGATTGTCGGGGACAATGGCGTGTTGTACGGTTCTACTGTACGCTACGGCAATGTATATCAATATAAAAACAATAAAATTTCAACCCTTGCTACGGTTCCGGATGTGGTCGGAATGGGTGGTATTGCGTATCATTCCGGCTATCTTTGGACAGGTGGAGAGTATAACGGAACAACGGGAGAGGGAACCCGTCTTTATCGGGTAGACCCGTCGACCGGAGCTTTAGCAAAAGCAAAAAATCCACTCTCCGAGCCAATCAAGTCAATTGGTCTGATTTATACCTGCGGAGAGTATCTGATTGTACAGCTTGAGGGAATGACTACGCCGATGCACGGATATTTTTATCATCCTGCATCAAACCGTTGGCTGCAGGAAGCGACCGGTGGCTATAAAAAACTTGACTTTCAGGCAAATGGCATGACGGATATCTGTCAGAATCAACGGTTTTATCTGCCGGTAGGTTCGGGATATTATCATAGTATTAATATAGATACCCTTGCAACCCGTCTTTATAACGGTATGGGTGGATGGTCTTTTCAAAGAGGAAGCGGTCTGCCGATTCAATGTGATTTCTTTGAAGGAGATTGCTTTGTGCAGATTCAGTACGGCGGTCATCTGGCTGTGATGTCTCCGACGGCAAATTCCTGCAAGGGACTCGACGTAAAATTAGAATCAACCAAAACACCAAGAAGAATTTCCCGTGTCGGTTCGGACGGCAGAGTGTATGTCACCGGCTTTATGGGTTCAGAAGGAATTGCCTATGATGCCAAAACCGGAGAGAAAGAAAGCTTTCCTGTCGGTCAGGGTGAGGGTGCAGTTGAATACAATAAAAAAATGTATATCGGCTCCTATCCCGGTGCAATTATCACCGAGTTTGATATGATGCAGGGAATCGGCGTTGAGGGCAAGCAAAAGACGATTTGTGATATCGAAGACGATCAGGACAGACCGTTCGGTATGGATGTCGCAGACGGAAAGCTTTTGGTCGGGACAATTCCGACTGTTGGAAATCTTGGCGGTGCCTTAACCGTCATAGATTTAGAAACCTACGAGTCACAAACCTATCGGAATTTAGTACAAGACCACGGAATTTTAACCGTTACCCATAAGGATAATATTGTTTATTTCGGAACCACTGCAGGGCAGGGAGGCGGAGTAATTCCGGCGGAAGATAACCGGATTGCCCATGTTGTTGCGTTTGACTTAAATACCCGTAAAATTGTAAAGGATGTAAAATTCACCATTCCGGGTGTTGCAGAAAATATCGGTGCCGTTCATGGCTTGCGGATTTCTCCGTATGACGGAAAGCTCTACGGAACCACAACCGGAATTGACTTTGTGATGAATCCGGACACCTTGGCGGTAGAGCGTTATCATGTTTACAGCAGTGACCGTTCGGTAGCAACCAACGATCTTGCACAGCTCTGGCATGAGCATTATATGCAGTTCTATAATGGATATTTATTCCGCACTAATTCGATTCTGAATCCGTCAACCTTAGAGGTTTTAGATACCTGCTCAGCAGGTCAGTTTGCCGGCGTACATAAAGGCTATGCGTACTTTGTTGCAGGCAATACCGACATTTATTCCGCTTCGGTTGCGGCAAGTATTCCGGATACAGAAGGCTCTGATGAACCGGTTACCTGGGGCTATGAATGGAATTATGATAATACTTCCAATTGGCTGACGCCGAGCAAGAGTATTCCGGAGGAAAGAGGCGATACTGCAACCGCAACAGTTGAGAATGAAGCGAATACTGCAGATTTAAAGGGGCAGGATGGAACAAATGCAAAGCTTGTTACTGCTTCCAAATACGGAAACGGTGCGACTACATCGCATTATAAACCGACTTCCTATTACGGAACCCGCTACACAGTATGGGATACCAATGCGACACAGAAATATTTTGGCGATACCGAGATTTTAGTCAGCACCGATTTTATGGTGCCGCACGATAATATCGGAGCCTACATTTTGACTCCGCAATCAACCGTTAATCAGTGGAATTTCCAGATGGCATTTTCTGTAGAGCTTGACGGTACCATGGCAATGGTAAACGGTTGCCGTTGGGGCGGCGATGATGGATATCGGGTTAATATTGGTAAAGTCAACTATGGCGAATGGTATAATTTGAAAATTAAATATAGCTTCGCATCGCATAACAGTGCAGGAACAGGCGGAATTGTTGCAGATGTATATCTGAATGATGAATTGGTTGTTTCGGGCTTCCAAGCCCGGTATGCAGTTGGTTCTGCTATGAGCTTTAATAACAGTATCATTGCAGTAGACAGACATCGTAGCATTGGCGATAGTAATGCGGTTGATGAGGGCGTAGTGTTTGATAATACTTATATCGGAAATGATATGACAATACTCCCGACCGAGCAAAAGATTGCACGTGTATATGATGCGAATCTGACTGATAAAACAAAGCTCAATGTTCGTTTTACGCAGGATGGCATGAAAGATACTTTGACCGCATCAGATTTTGTACTCAAAAATACAAATGATGAGCTTGTAGCAAATGTAACCGACCTCGCTTGGGTAGATAACAGAGAGGTTGTTCTGACACTTGATAGCGAAACAATTGCAAACACAGAATATTCTGTTACCGTAAAAGATACCCTAAAAAAGAGTTTCAAAACAAAGTTAGAAGCTTTCTGGGATTTTGATGACGGCACAGCGAAGAATTTCTCTGCCAATTACAGAAATCTGAATTCTGCGTTCAGAGCAGATGACCAAAACAGCTATCAGACCTTGGGAAAGAGTCTGGCAGTTTATTTCGGCGGTGCAACACCGAGTGGCGACGGTTCGATTCCTGCAAAGGGTGCCGCAGGCGTTACTCCGTTTTCCGAAAACTTTGCAAGCTATACCGGCCCGCTTACCATCAGTACAGATATTATGATTCCGAACAACCGTGTAACGGGTGGTATTGTGTTTGGAAGTGCTCATTTTGCGGACTTCAAGGGAAATGTTTCGATTCGCAGCAGCTACGACGGAGAGAATTATACCGGAACCAAGCTTTATTTCAACGATACTGCACTTTCGGAAATTGAACTGAAAAAATGGTATAATCTGACCTTGAAGGTGACCGAGCTTTCCAATAGTAACACGGTGATAGATGCTATTTATTTAGACGGCACTTGTGTCATGGATACACCGACTGCTTTAGGAACAAAGGCTTTAGACAGACTCCTCTTGCTTGGTGTTCCGAAGATTGAGTCCGGTCGTGTAACTGACCAGATTGCATATTATGATAATTTCTACATTTCTCCGGATTTGTCTTATATGAACAGTAAATCAGAAATCGTTGAGCACGATGCAAAGTGCTTTACAATCTCTGCAGGTCCGGTTCGGAATGAAGGAATCGTATTCGTAGCAGTATATGATGATTCGGGTGCATTGCTGGAAGTGAAGAGTACAGAATTTGACGTTGCCCCGTTTGAAACCAAAACGGTCAATGCACAATCACCCGATGCCGAAGGAACAGTTCGGGTATTCCGATGGAATGATGCAGACGGAATAAAGCCGTTTGTAAGTCCGAACGCAAGCTTTGCGATTGTAAACTGATAAAATGGAGGAAACATGAAAAGATTTCTGACAATCCTATTTCTGATTCTGTTCTTGGTTACACCGGTTTTGGCAGATATTGTGGAAATGGATGAAAAAACCAGTTATGGTGCGGCAGAGTTTCTCTCAGAAGGTATCTGGAGTGATAATATTTGCCGTGGACTTTCCTCTTATGAGGATGGTAAACCAATCATTGTTGTTGTGGTAGAGGGTTCCGAGGGTTCTCTGTTGCAGGTCATTGATGTCAATGCTGATAAAATCTTACGTTCCTTTAACTGCGGAACCAGCGGAACGATGTGGCAGGGGGCAGTTGCTCCGGATGGAACGGTTTACTGTGCGGTGAAAAATCATTTGATTATTTATTCGCCCGAAACCAAAACCATTACAGATGCCGGCACAGTTCCGACAACGTGGAGCGGTGGCTCCTCGCAGTTGGTCGTCGGGGATAATGGAGTGCTTTATGGTGGCGCTTACCGTTACGCCAGTGTCTACCAATATAAAGACAATCAGATTTCAACCCTTGCAACACTTCCGAATGTTCTGGATGTGAGCGGAGTTGCATATCATTCCGGCTATCTCTGGGCAGGTGGAGACTACAACGGAGAAGATGGAGGCGGAACCTATCTTTATCGGATTGACCCGACAACCGGGAGCTTGGCAAGGGCGAAAAATCCGCTTCCGAATTCTGAAAAAATCAAATCTATCGGAATGATGTACACTTGCGGTGATTACATTATTGTACAGCTTGAGGGAATGACTACACCGATGCACGGATATTTTTACCACCCTGCAAGTAACCGGTGGTTACAAGAATCAACCGGAAATTATAAGATACTTGATTTTCGAGCAAACGGTATGACAGATATTTGTCAGAACCAGCGGTTTTATATTCCGCCCGGTTCGACATACTATCACGGTATCAATATTGAAACCCTTTCAATCCGGATGTACACAGGTATGGGAAAATGGGGATATCAGCGTGGAAACGGCTTGCCGATACAATGTGACTATTTTGAAGGCGACTGCTTTGCACAGATTCAATATAACGGAAATCTTTCTGTGATTTCTCCGACTGAGAATAAGGCAAAGGGGTTATCGGTTCGTCTGAACCAGACAAAAATTCCAAGAAGAATTACCCGGGTTGCATCGGACGGCAGAGTGTATGTCACCGGCTTTATGGGTTCATACGGAATTGCCTACAATCCGGAAACAAATGAATCAGAATCCTTTCGTGTTGGTCAGGGCGAGGGGATGGTCGAATATAACAATAAAATGTATATTGGTGTTTATCCGGGTGCAACGATTACAGAATTTGATATGACAAAAGAAGTCGGCGATGAAAGTAAATGTAAACAAGTCCTGGATATTGAGGACGATCAGGACAGACCGTTTGGTATGGATGTAGCAGACGGAAAACTGCTGATTGGAACCATTCCGACTTCGGGCAATCTTGGTGGCGCACTAACCATCATGGATTTAGAAACCTATGAATCTCAAACGTATCGGAATCTGGTACAAGAACACGGAATCCTGACCGTTACCCATAAAGACAACATTGTATATTTTGGCACATCTGCAGGGCAGGGGGGCGGCGTCGCTCCGGCTGAAGATAACCGGATTGCCCATGTTGTTGCGTTTGACTTAAATACCCGTGAAATTGTAAAGGATGTAAAATTCACCATTCCGGGTGTGGCTGAGAATGTCGGTGCTGTTCATGGCTTGCGGATTTCTCCGTATGACGGAAAGCTCTACGGAACGACGGCAGGAATTGACTTTGTGATGAATCCGGACACCCTGGCAATTGAACGTTATCATGTTTATAGTAGTGACCGTTCGGTTGCGACAGGAGAATTGGCACAGCTCTGGCACGAGCATTATATGCAATTTTATAACGGATATCTGTTCCGTACCAATGCAATTCTGAATCCGGAAACACTCGAGATTTTAGATACTTGTTCTGTTGGTCAGCTTGCAGGTGTGTATGAAGATACTGCATATTTTGTTGACAGCAACACGGATATTTACAAAGCGGATATCAATCAATATATTCCGGATACCCAAGGAATTGTCTGGGATTTTGATAATAAAGCAGCACTTCCGGATTACTTTGTCTATAATAACAAATCTGTTTATACCGCAGCTTTGCCGGGCGCTTCCGGAAATGCGGACGATGCTTCCTTCCGGTTTATTACCGGAATCGGAAAAGGCTGTTCTGTTGGAGAAAATCCGATTCAGAAGTGGAGCAACGGATTTAATATTCTGGAAGAAAAAATCGGAACCGATTATCTGAATGATACAACGGTTACGGTCAGTGTTGATTTTCAGACAAAAACCAATCTGTTAAGAGCACATCTGATCAATCCGACCTTTCATGCACGACGGGATTTATTCTACGGTTGTGTGAGCTTGGCGCAAACAAAAGTTTATGCAGGCGGTCAGGTAATCGGAACCGCAAAAAAGGACGAATGGCATAATGTCAGTGCGGTATACCGGCTATCTTCAACCGGAGCTACTACATACGATGTCTATTTTGACGAAAAATTGGTTGCAGAAAATTTGTCGGTAGAAGATGCGAATACAAAAAAGGGTATCTCTGATTTCCGCATCCTGATTGCTGCAGATGTAGATGAGACAGTCAGTCATTTAGAGCGTTATGATGCACGAAATGAATATCTATTGATTGATAATCTCTATATCGGATATAACGAGGACAATGTCGGACAAAGGATGAGTTATAAAAAAACTGCATCGGGCATTTCACTAAATGGCGGTGCTTATGGCGGAAACGTAACTGTTTTTCATCCGGAATATGATAAAACAGGAAGATTGTCGGGAGTTTCTTCTCAAAAAATAAATCTACTCCCGAGAACAACCACTGTTTTCCCAACAGAAAATACCGAGGTTCTGATTTGGAACGGAATGCAACCGCTCCTTGAGGCTACAAAAAGGTAACATTTCATTTGATTCCAAATGCGAATGCATTTTGAATAAAGAAAGACACATCAAGAAAGGATGGGATTTATGAGTAAATTCATCAAAAAGCTATTCTGCAATGTGCTGACCTTGGCATTGTTTGCAGGAATGCTGACAACAGGCTTTGCAGCAGATGATGCTACAGAGGCTGCAGCAGAAACAACAAAAGAAAAAATACCAATCAGCTACGGTCTGGTACCGACGGCAACAACCGGTGCACCGAGCTTGACCGAGGCATTTACCGAAATGGCTGTTCCGACAATTGAGGATGGCAGACCGGTTGCCTTGTTAAGTGTTGACGGAACCGGTGGTGCAATCACACAGATTGTTGATTTGAATACACAAAAGGTGATTCGTCATTTCAGAATGCCACATGCCGGATATACCTATCATGGCTTGACAACGCCGGATGGTATTATTTACTATACAATCGGTAAGGAAATCTATCGTTATGACCCGTCTGTAAAGAAACCGGAGCATATCGCAACCGGTCCGACCGCTTGGTCCGGTGGTATTACTATTACATGGGACGAGGATTCCAAAATGCTCTACGGCGGTGGCTCTAACTACGGTAACATCTTCCGCTGTAACCCGGCAACTAAGGAAATAAAAACATTGACCTCTGTTAATCCGGAGTGTTTATCCGCTTCCCGTGTTGAGGTTATCGGTGATTATGTTTATGGCGGTGGTGGATATAGCTTAACCGACGGTGGTAGCACCCATGTATTCAAGATTGATAAATACACCGGTGACAGAACTGAGCTTCCCGATCCGGACGGACATCCGATTAAGAGTGTCGGATATGCAGAACGCGCAGGAAAATATCTGATTATCAGTCTCGGATTTACAGACGGACATCCGAGTGCAGATTATATCTGGGATACCGAAAAGGAAGAATGGCTGGATCAGACAATCGCAAGAAAAGGTGACCACTACAGCCAGGAATTAGACGGCAAAAAGTATTTCCTAAATCCGCAGGGTGTTTTTTCCAGCGTGGATTTGGAAACCTTAGAGGTAGAAGCTTATGACGGAATGACTTTCGGTTCTAACTTCCGTGGTGCAGGCTGGCCGGTTGAATTAAAAGATCCGGAATTACCGGGTAAGAATATTATCACAGCACAATATCATGGTAATATCTATGTATTCAACCTGCAGACCAAGAAGGTAAAGCACTTAAGCCAGCTTCAGTTGGTTGGTTCTGCAGTTCCGAACCGAATTTCCAGAATTATGCCGGATGGCAGAGTATACACCATGGTATTTAAGGGAACAAAGGGTTCTGCATGGGATCCGAATACCGGTGCAATTGAATATTATTCTGCAGGTCAGGGCGAAGGTATGGTCTATGTTGAAAAAACCGGAAAAATCTATGCTGGTAACTATCCGGGCGGTTTCATTTATGCTTATGACCCGACCAAGCCGTATTCTACTGCAATCGGTGATAAGGCAAGCGGTGCAAATCCGTATACGTTAGGTAATATGGGTCAGGATCAGGACAGACCGTTTACCATGAAGGTAGTCGGGGATTACGTTGTAATCGGTACCTTGCCGAAGGCAGGCGGTGTTGACGGTGCGTTGTCCTTAATGAATATTGAAACAGAAGAAATTGAAATCTTTAGAAATATCATTCCGCACCAGTCCATTCTTTCAGTTACTACAAAGGGAGACGGAAAAACCGTTTATGCAAGTACAACCGTAACCGGTGGTTCGGCATCCACTCCGTTGGCATCCGGCTCACACATTTTCTCCTTTGATGTGGAAACCAAGCAGATTATCAAGGATATCGAACTGAAAATTCCGGGTGTTACCGGTGGTATCGGTGGTATCCGTGGTGTGCTTTACGGTCCGGATGATTTGCTCTATGCCTATGTTGCAGATGGTGCATTAGTCGTTTTGGATCCGGAAACCTTAGAGGTTCTTCGTTATAATGTTTACGGTTCTGTTCATGTGAACATGAAGTCGAATGCACAAATCTGGCACGAAGTGCTTATGGAGTTCGACAAAGAAACAGGTTATTTATGTGTTGGCGGAACGTTCTATGATCCGGAAACCTTAGAAGTTGTATGTCAAGCACCGGCAGAATACGGAAGCTATGCCGGTATGAGCGAAGATGGTGAATATGCTTACTTTGTAACAGGTGAATGTGTTGCATATCAGGTTCCGATTATCCGTGGTGAGGACAAATCCTATCTGATTCAGACCTTGAGCTTCTTTAAAGAGGGCGATGAGTATCTCTATAAAGCAGGTAAAGGTGTGGCATTTAAAACCTATGAGGACAACGGCAGAACTATGGTTCCTGCAAGAGCAGCCGCAGGCATGATGGGTGGTTCGGTTTCCTGGGATGATACCACCAAGAGTGTCATTTTAGGCACAGGAGACGGACAAACTCTGGCGTTCGTAGCAAATGATAATAAGGTAACCATCAATGGGGAAACCAAATGGTTTGGTGTTACCATGAAGGTGGAAGATGGCATTTCTTACATTCCGATGCAGACCTTATGTGATTTTTATAAGAAAGATATTTCCGTTATCGACGGCGTTACCTTTGTGCATGATATCGTTGATAAGTTTGAGGTATCTGCTGAGGCGTTAGATTATATCAAGAGCGAGGTGTATACAGTTGAAGAATAAGCAAAGAGCAGCAGTTCTGCTATTAATATTAACCCTTTTGGCATCATTCCTGCCGGGTGCTTATGCTGCAACCTATGAGGATGCAGAAAACTTCCAGAAGGAAATCGATGCAGTAACCGGTCTTGGAATTATGGACGGTGAAAACAGTAAGCAGTTTTTCCCGGAGGATTATCTTGACCGTGCAGAAATGATTCGTATTCTGATGAACTTGAGAAATTCACAAACCGGTGACAGACGGCAAAGATTCCAGGATGTCAGAACAGATTACTATGCATTTGATGCAATTGATGAAGCAATTCATTTAGGCTATATCGAGGTGGGAGAGGACAGACTCTTCCGCCCCGAGGAAAAAGCTACATCCGAAGAAGCAGTAAAGATTCTTCTGTATATGTTAAACTACAAAACCTATGTAGACCAGGGCGTAACCAGCATTTACAGTCTTGCAGAGACTGCAGGTCTTTTAAAGGGTGTACGTTTTTCCGGTAACAACATTACAAAAGCTCAGCTTGCAAAACTGATTTACAACTCATTCTCTTCAAAAATGCTGGAAATGAGTGGTATTTCCGGAATTAATGTTGTAATTACTGAAAGTCCTGACAAGACGACTCTTTATTATCTCGGCTTGAAGATGATTGAGGGTGATTTGTTGGCAAATTCAGATTCTTCTCTTTATTATTCGGGAAGTCCTGCAATGCCGGGATGTGTTCGGATTGATGATGAAACCTATTATGAAGGAAACTCCGGTGTTTCTGCTTTGCTCGGTTACTCGGTTGAAGCGTTTGTAACGGACGAAAAAGACGGTTCTGAGACTGTTATTTATGCAGTAAAAGGCGAAAAGAATGATTTTGTTGTGATAGAAGCCGAAGAAATCATCGAAGTGGAAGACAGCAAAATCACATATGGACAAAAGCGCGGAAAAACCTTGAAGCTTTACGAGGATATGTGTATCGTATATAATGGCGTGGCTGTTAAGTATGATGAAGCACTCTTTGATATTGGCTATGGTACTATTACCTTTATTAAGAGCGAAAGTGCAGAAGGAAAAGGCTATAATGTTGCAATCATTGACGAATATGAAAGCTTTGCCGTTTCCTCTGTCAGCACGGCGGATGAAAGAATCTACTTGAAAAACGGAACCTTCAATGAAAGAATGTATATTGATGTCGCAGAAGAAAATGAGTCTTCCGTATATATCTATGAAGATGGTATTCTGACAAATTTAGAAGCTGTGACAGCAGATAGCATTATCAGTGTTTTCTACGGTCAGGGTTCTCATGAAGTAATTAAGATTATCGTTTCGAAAAAATCCTTCTCTGCAGTCATGAAGGCAACCGGTTCCGGCTCTGACAGAGATGAACCGACTTCTGTTTTTGATAGCGGAGAATACATTCATGCACCCAATATTGTCGGTGCAGAAAAGTTAAATCTGGGAGAAAGCTTTGTGCTGAGCCTTGATTATAAGGGTTATCTGGTTGAAGTAAGAACAAGTGATGCAGTGAAAAACTATGCTGCATTTTTAAAGGCAACTTATGATGATGCAGAGGATACTTGCTATGTCAAAGTATTGACCAAGGAAGGCAAGCTTGTTACATATCAAACCGTCAATGAAAAGATTCGGATGATTACCGGACATGAAAAGGTTTCGGTTGCTCCGAAAAATGTTGCAGATTTACTCAGCGGAAATGAGAATACCGTTATTCTGTTAGAAATCAATGCAGAAAACAAAATTAAGAGTATTACATTCTCTGTTCCTTATAATACAACAGATTTGCCGGCAAACGACAGTATCTTCACGCTGTACCAGACAACCACTTCGGCACTTGCTTCCTATGGTGCAATTGCAGGTGTTGGAACCGGAAATGCAATTACGTTTATTATTCCGAATGCAGGAGCTGACGGAATTGTAGATTATTCAAAAGCAAAGGTTCAGGCTGGCGGTTATTTTGGGGCAGGAAGCAGCTATTCCAACATTCAGTTCTACGATGTTGATATCAGCGCTCAGGCAAAAGCTGTTTTAGTTCGTGCAACTGCCGGTGCAGAATTTTCAACCTCCACCTACGAAGGTGGCGTATTCCTGGTTGACAGAATTTCAGAAACCATCGATGCAGATGACGAACCAATTCGACAGCTTGAAGGCTTCCAGAATGGTCAGGAATTGAAATTGCCGATTTCTGCAAAAGAATTAAACAATCTGACAAACAGTGCCGCACCGGAGCAGATTTATAATTTGACTCGTGGCGATGTCATCTTGTTTGCAACAAATTCAGATGGAGAAGTGTCTGCTTATGCAGTCTTGTATGCAGACGCTACCCACAGAAACCGATTTGCGCAGACCTATAATGGTGGTAATGGATATGGAACAACCAGAACCTGTTCTGTTTATCATGCAACGGTTCAGTTTGTTTCCAATGAAGCTTTAACATTAAGAACACCGGATGATGTAGCTTCTCCAACAGTTCCGGCAGGCGGAAAGCCGAGCGCAATCGTTTATAAGATTGACCGTAGCCGTGGCAGAATTACCAAGGGTGAATGGGGCGATATCATCGGTATGAACCCGTATACACAAATGCCGGGATCAGAGGTAGTAGCCCGTACCAGCAGAAATGGAGCGCAGGAGGTATTTATCTATGAAGATTAAGAGAATTTTAGCATCCGTCTTGGCGGCTGCAATGGTAGCAACAAGTGGAATCGGCGTTTTTGCCGCCGATTCCATACCTGGAAACACATGGGAGTTTGAGAATAACGGCACAACAGATCTTCCTGCAGGTTTTTCCTGGAATAATAAAAAAGTAGTGCTCTATAATAATGCAGGTGCTAAGGGGCTTGGGAAGTCCTTAGGCTTTTTGCCGGTGCCTGCAAGTGAAAACATGGGTAAGGGTGATGGTGTATTAAAAACAACATCTAATGGTGTTAGAATTGATGCATCAGATTATGTGGATGTTGAAGCAGGAGTAGCAGTCATCAGTTATGATTTCATGATTGAAAATGAAAACTTAAACGCACTTCTGATTGCACCTGTTTTGGAAAGTGGTGCAGATTTAACAGATTCTGTTCAGATAAAACAGATAGAAGTAGAAAAAGGTAAGTTTGTTCCGAAGATTGTAATTAGGGATGAAGAAATAGCAACCATCAGCAAAAATGTATGGTATAATGTTGCGGCAAAATATAACTTTACTGCAGAAGGTGTAACAATGGATGTTTATTTTGATGGTGCACCGCAAGTGAAGAATATTGTATTGCCAGAGACATACAATGCAGGTTTTTCATCCTTTGCAGTATTGACAAGTCCGAAAACTAGAGCTGATGAAAATTTCTTGTATAATAAAAGAAACGAAATCCTGAATATGGATAACCTCTATATCGGTCAGGATACAACCATTTTGTTGGGTGTGTTCAAATTAGAAGCGGTAAAACAAGTAACAGAAAACGGAATTGATGTTATCTTTAACCGTCCTGCTAAAATCGAAGAGATGACTGAGGATGTTGTCAAGAATCTGGTGAAAGCATATACTGTAACCACTGAAAAAGTCGATGAGAAAGAACAAGAAGTTTTGAAATCTCTTGCAGTATCGGCTTATTCCTGGAAAGAAGAAGGTAAGGTTTTATCACTTACACTTCAGAATATACCGAAACCGGGAACAACTGTAGAAATTAGCATTTCACCTGAGTTGATTTCAGATGAGGGTGTTGCATACACTGGTGACGCAACCAAACGTGTTGTATTTAAAGTTCCGAATGGTGTCAATATGTTCTGGAGCTTTGATGAAGACGGAGCAAATATGCCGGCATATTTTAATCGTACAAATGCCACCAATCCTCCGCCGTTTAATGCAAGCAATACCGGTATGAGTGGCAAAGCCAATGATAAGTGTTTCGGTTTCTTACCCGGTATCGGGGTCGGTTCGCATGGTCTGGAGGTTACAACAACAAAGTACACCCATGGTTTTAAGGTATTTAAAAATTCTGATTTGTCTGCACCAAATAACGATATCACAATGATTATTGATTATGATTTTATGCCGTCCAAGAACTATATGGAAGGTTGGCTGGTGATGCCGGGTTGGGGTATAGGTGAAGCGCAAAGCTTACCGGTTACTTATTGGAGAGATCAGACCATAAAATTCGGAGAAGAAGTAATCGGAACCTACGAAGCCGAAAAATGGCAGAATATCGGTGTTGTTTATCACTTGTCTTCTACTGAAGGTACTACAATGGATGTCTGGTACAATGGTATAAAGAAGATTTCGGGCTATAATACCGGTAGAACAGATGGTATTACATCTTTTGCATTTAACGTATGTGCTCCTCATGATACAAGCAAAGACACATCAAACCGTTTTGACGGACGTGGAGAAAGCTTTTCAATTGATAATCTTTACATCGGTACCGACATGTCTTATCTGATGGATTCCATTCTTGTTGAATCTGCAACTCCTACAGTTAATGCTGAGGATGTAGCAGTAGATACACCGATTTCGGTTACCCTCAATGATAAGGCTACCAATGGAAATGCAAACGGATTGATTTCTTTAGAGACAAAAGCAGGCGAAAAAGTTGCTCTGAAGAATTTTGAATTTGCTGAAAATAACTATGTAATCAATGCGGAATTTGATGGTGTACTGAATTATCGTGAAGAATATAAGGTAACAATTTCAAAAGATATTCTTTCACAGTATGGATATCAGCCCTTGGAAGGTGCAGGTTATTCCTTTAAAACCGGAAGTGCGTATCCGGCAGAGCTGATTGTATCTGATTTCACAAAAACAGCCGGTACAGCAACTGCGAATGTTGAATTTGTCGGTGATGAGGCATTGCTGGTAATGGCATCCTATGATGCAAACGGTACAATGATTGCGGCAACAACCGCTACAGCATCCGGTGCTATGAGCGTTTCCTGCCCGGATGGTGCAACAGTACAAGTATTTGCAATTGATTCCTTGGCAAACGGAACTCTGTTGGCAGAACCGTTTATTGAGGGAGATACCGCAAGTGGATATTACCAGAATGCAACGACAATTTCTCTGACAGATGCTGAGACAGCTGATCGTATCATTTCTGTTTTGGGTTCATCTAATCTGAAGAATGCATATGTATTTGCAAAGATTGCCAAGGCAGAAAAGGACATCACTTCTGATTCTGCAGATGATTATTTAAGCTTTGGTGTTGCACGCACCGACGCAAAGGGTGAGTTTGCTTTCAATGCATATGTGGAACAAAAAGAAGGAACATACAAATATTCTGTAAAAGCATCGGATATGGCGGAAGCTGCAAATGATGAAGTGGAATATAATGTTCAGACAGGAAATTCTATTGAAAGCATTAAGCTGGAGAATGCAAGCTGTAAGATTTCAGGTTCTGAAATTACCCTGACAACCTCCAAGAGTGACCGCTCCGGTATGTTGGTAAACTTTGTTCTCTCTGATGGTGCATCTATCTATGTTGGTGACGAAAAGCTGGAAAGCGGAAAGAGCAGAATCAACGCAAATGAAACAGTAACCTTAACAGTTGTTTCTGAGTGGAAAGATGAAAAGGAATACACCCTGAAGGTGACAAAGAAATCCAACAGTAGCTCCGGCGGTGGCGGTGGTGGCGGAAACGCTTCTAATATCAGCATCAGTATTCCTTCCGGAACACAGACACTTGCACCGTCTGTTGCAGATCCTTATGTAGAAGAAGCACCGCAGATTTTTGAAGATGTTTCCAAGGATCATTGGGCATCTAAAGCAATTGAAAATCTTTTTGCAAAGAAAGTTGTTTCCGGCATTTCGGAAACTGCATTTGAACCGGAACGTGAAATTACACGTCAGGAATTTGCAGTTCTTCTGCAGAATGCATTCAACTTCTCAGCAAAAGGAAAGCGTCTGAGCTTTGACGATGTAAAGCATGGTGATTGGTACGCAGATGCAGTTTACCTGCTTGCAGATAACGAAATTGTAAGCGGTGTCGGCAACCATATCTTTGGTGTAGGTCAGAAAATTACCCGTCAGGATATGGCAGTTATGATTTACCGTTGCGTTAAAGATAAATTGCCTGAAAAGACAAAAGAATATACAGATTTTGCAGACGAAGCAGAAATTGCAGAATATGCAAAGGAAGCTGTAAAAGCAATGTATGAGTGTGGTGTAATCAACGGAATGGGCGAAGGTACCTTCCAACCGTCCGGTAGTGCAACCAGAGCACAAGCGGCATTCATACTCAATCAGTTAATTGGATAATTTATAAGTAAGTATAAGGAGGCTGTGTGAATAAAAAATAATTTCACATGGTCTCCTTATCTTTTGACAACGAGGGAGTGTAAGAGATGAAATTGTTTGTTTCAATTCCGAAAAACTCTGATGTGTTTCGGACTTTTATTGCAGAAAATGTGCAAAAGTATTTAGAGGAGCGGTTTGAGGTGCATTATTCCTCAAGTGAAAAGCACTTGTCTGTAGAGGAATTTAAAACCGAGGTAAAGGATGCCGAAGCAGTCATTACCGGGTGGGGGCATTTTTGCTTCACGCCGGAAATACTCTCCGGTACCAAAATCAAATATATTGTACACACCGGAGGCTCTGTCGGTAGCCTGGTAACGCCGGAAATTTATGATATGGGGATTAATGTTATCAGCGGAAATATGTTGTATGCAGAATCGGTTGCAGAAGGAACACTGGCATATATGATGACCGGACTCCGTCGGATTCCGCACTATGTTGACCAGGTAAGAAACGGCGGTTGGATGGAAGGCTGGGACACAGAAGGCCTATTCGACCGAACAGTAGGAATTGTCAGCCTTGGTGCAATTTCAAGAATTCTGATTGATATGCTTCAGATGTTCCGTGTAAAAATTAAGATTTATTCCGGACATCAGATTGATGAAGACTATTTGAAATCAATCAATGCAGAACAGGTCTCTTTGGAAGAAATATTCTCAACCTGCGATATTGTCAGCGTACATTCTGCAATGAATGAAAAAACAAGACACATGATCAAAAAAGAGCATTTTGATATGTTGCGTGACGGTGCATTGTTTATCAACACCGCACGAGGTCATGTGATTGAAGAACAGGAAATGATTGAAGCGCTGAAAGAAAACAGATTCAAAGCGGTCCTGGATGTTTATTGGGAGGAACCGCTTGCCAAAGATAGTCCGTTGCGTTCTTTAAAGAATGTGTTCCCGTTGCCGCATCAGGGCGGACCGACTCTTGACCGCAGACCGTTTATTACCATGCGGATTGCAGATGCAATTTTCGAGGTGGAACAAAACGGTTCTTCAAAGCTGGAAATCTCAAAATCGGCTGCAGCAAGAATGACAGTTGGCGGTTGATGGAAAGGGTGTGAATGTTTTGAAGCAGTTTAAAATCGGAATTATCGGAACAGAATCAGCTCATGCACATGGGTTTGGTCATTACTTTAATGTTCCGGATGAGCAGGGAAACTTTCTTTTTCCTGATTGCCATGTGACGCTTGTTTATGGAGATTATCCGGAGGAAAATGAGCGAATTGTAACAGAAAAGAAAGCAGATGCTGTAGCGAAAAGCATTCAGGAAATGGTCGAAAATGTGGATGCCGTCATGATTACCTCAAGAGACGGAAGTCGGCATTTTGAGCAGGTAAAACCGTTTTTAGAAGCCGGAATCCCTGTTTTTCTGGATAAACCGGTCACCTTTTCGCCTGAAGAAGCGGTTGCAATCATGCAATTGGCAAAAAAGAACCATGTACCGGTTTGTGGTGGCTCCTCTTTAAAGTACGCAGAGGAAATTTGCTCTATGAAAGAAAAAGTGGATTTAAAAACAATCAGAACCGGATTGGTATCTGCTCCGTTGATGATGGATAGTCCATACGGAGGATACTATTTCTACGTTCCGCATCTGATTGAAATGATGCTGGAAATGTTTGGATTTTATCCAAAATCTGTCATGGCGGTTGAACAGAATAAAAGCATTTGTGCAATCGTTTCTTATGACGGTTTTTCGGTAACCAATCAGTATAATCATAATAGCTTTGATTCCTATGCAGTTGGATTTGTATCCGACAAAGAAATGCTATTTGAAAAAGTAAACGCAAATGTCTGTGCAAAGAAAGAGTGTGAAACTTTTGTAGAAATGTTAAGAACCGGTAAAATGCCAAGAAGCTATCAAGAACAGATTATTCCGGTGATTTTTGCAGATGCACTCAAGAAATCTTATGAAACCAAGCAGGAAATTCTGCTTGATTACAATATCATTCAAGAAATATGAAACGAAATCGCATAAGTATGAAAAGACTTATGCGATTTTTTTGCATAAAAAGACGAAAAAGTAATATAACAAGACGAAAAATTCTATTGAATCAGATTTTAAAAAAAGATATAATTAAAATGTATTCTTTGGGGAAAAGGAGGAGTGTGTGTGCAAAAGAGAATGATTAGTTTATTTCTTCTTCTGATTATATTTTCTGTAATTTTTCCGGGGTGTGATTGGAATAAGAATAAGACAGTTTCGTCAGAAGAAAAAGTACATATTAGTTTTTCGTTCTGGGAATCCAGTCTTGGAACCGATACAGAGATAGCACTGAGTAAAATTATAGAGAATTATAATCAGATTCATCCGGAGGTGGAAATTGAACTGATTTCAAGACCTGTGGGTGGATATCAGGATTGGATCAAAGAGCAGTTTGCATCCAATAATGCACCGACAATTATCGGAAATAGTCCTCCTTCTATTATGAATTATTATAAGCAAGGCTTGACCTATGATTTTAATGATGTGTTGAATCAGAAAACACCTTATTCCGATTGCCTTTGGAAGGAACTCTATGTTGACCGGAATTTTGCAGAAGAATGGAAAGGGCTTGCTTTACCGTGGTATGAACTTGGAGTGGCTTACTTCTATAATATGGATATTTATGAACAGTTGGGGTTGTCGGTGCCGGAAACCTGGAATGATTTTATGTATAATTGTGAAATCATCCAAAAAGCCGGTATTGCACCAATCACTACGATGGCACAGAAGGAAGATGCGTTAGTCTGGTTGGGTTGGCATATTGCCACAGGAATGCTTGGAGACCTTGAAAAAGATGAGAGTGCCAAGAATCCTGATGGAACAATAAAAAAAGAACTGTTTCTGCAGCAAAAGGAAATCTTCTGGAAAGAGTTGAAAAGATATGTAAGCTTTGCCCCGAACGCGATTCAGACAGATGAAGCAGAGGCAAAGGAAATATTCTTAGCAGGTGATGCCGCTCATATTCTGACCGGTACCTGGGATGTGAAGCGGTTAGTGAAAGAAAACGGAAGCCAAAACAGAATGGGAATTTTCCGACTTCCTGTATTCACCAAAGAAAATAGTCCTTATGCCGGAAAAAATCCGTTTATCGGCGGTCCTCATGCGTTGGGGTTGAATAGAAATATTACCGAGGAACAAAAAAATGCAGCGATTGACTTTTTGCAGTTTTTCTTTTCCGAGGAACAGTACAGAATTTTTATTGAACAAACCATGCAGGTACCAATTTTAAAATCATTTGAAATAGATGAGATTTATGCTCCGTTTTTTGGAGATATAAGAATGGTAGAGGGCGTCATATTTACAGATAGAACGCTGGATGTTTCATATATGCTTTCTATTCTTTCGGGAATAGAGTTTGATTATCGGACAGAGGCGGAAAAATGTTACGAAACATATTTAGAAGGAAAAAGAAGGAAGGATGAAGAAAATGAAAAGAATACTCAAAACACTTAGTTATATCACCTGTCTTGCGGCGGTATTGATGCTTTGGTCAGGAACGGTGTATGCTGAGAACGAGTTTGCATGGCTGGAAGCCGAGAACGGAACCGTTGTCAGCGGAGAATACAAGGTAAAAGCATCTCCGGAAGCAAGTGGCGGAGCGGGTATGGAGGTCTATGTGGATGATGATATCCCTTCGCAGGTAAATCTGACATTTACAGTAGCGGCAGACGGCATGTATGATATCAAGATGCTGACAACCTGGGGTGAAATGGCACATTTGTCTAATTTCTTCTGGAAAATAGATGGTGATAGCTACATAATGTGTAATAATGCAAGGGGAGAAATGGTTTACAACCATAACACCGGAACTGCTGTATTTACACAACAGCCGGTTAACTGGTATTCTCTGGGTAGTAAAGAATTAACAGCAGGAGAGCACACCATTTCCGTGTTAACGGAGGAAACCAGATCTCTGGCTTACGACTATATGTATCATTTCTTTGATGTTGTCGCTATTGTGCCGACAGACTGGAAGTGGGAGCCGGATGGCATTATTCCGCCAACAGTTCCGGATGTATCCAAAATGAAACCGGAAATTCTTACGTGGGTTAATATTGCAGATGTCGCAACTTTAGAAGGTGGAGCAAGCGTTGGTGGTGGCGATGTTGTTGTGAATAAGGCGCTGGAGGAAGGAACAACTGTAAAGGTAGAAATTCCCTTCAAAGCACCGCAGGAGGGTAGCTATGACATTTATTTTTGTGGTGTGCCGGTGGGAGCAAACTACGCATCTCCATATGCAGAGTATCTGATTGATGGAGAAAGCAAGGGTGCGCCGGCAGATGCGAAGTATTACCAATCCGGTGTTGCGGCAGCAACCGGTTCATCAATTGGTGCCGGAATGGCTTGGCAAAGGATTGAACAGATGGATTTGGATACAGAACAACATAAAATCACTTTTATCTTTAATGAAAAGAGAAGTATGGATAACAGCTACATTGTTTCCTTGCGTTATTTACTCCTGGTTCCGAAGGATACCGTTTTGAATGTTGCAAATAAAACATCCTGGGAGGTTATCGGTGAGCTTGCAGGTCTTGGAATCTATGTGGATGAAACGGTTGTTACTGATGATTTGAATTTGCAAAAAAAGGCTGTGAATGGTACAAAAATCACCTGGTCAGCCGATAAGCCTGAAATCATTGAGGCAGACGGAACGGTAAACCGTCCAGGATATTATGAGGAAGATGCCGAAGTCGTTCTGACTGCAACGGTACCGGTTCCTTATACCGAAAACAATCAGTCAAAAATTTATCAGTATCAGAAAACCTTCAATCTGAAGGTTCTGAAAAAGAATGAATATACCGTAAAGGATTTTAAGCTTTGTTATCCGGACGGCAAGCTGTTTGGAGAAGCAGAAACCGGAAATCAGATTTTAACAGCAAGTGTAAAGGTTGCAAATAACACAGTCGATGCAAAAAAAGCAATCCTGATTCTTGCATTGTATGATGACCAGGGCAGAATGGTGGATGTAAAATCCGATATCTGTGATGCAACGGCAGAGCTTCAATCCTTGACAACAGAAATGCTGATTGAGGAAGAGCAGACAGGCTATACAGCCGAAGCCTTTGTCTGGACAGATATGCAGACAAGAGATATGGTTGAGAATGCAATTTTATCATATTCTAAAGGAAACTAATGTAATTTTAAAGATTGAGGGAGAAGCATATGAAAAAAATGATGATGGTGGGAAACACACATTTTGACCCGGTTTGGCTCTGGCAATGGGACGAGGCTTTGTCGTCCATTACTGCAACCTTCCGTGCGGCTTTGGCACGCATGGAGGAGTATGAGGACTTTACCTATTCCTTTTCTGCACCGGCTGTTCTGGAGTGGATTGAACAAACGGATGAAGCGTTGTTTGAACAAATCAAAAAGCGGATTGCAGAGGGAAGATGGGAGCTTTGCGAGGGCTGGTGGTTGCAGGCAGACTGCAATTCGGCACATGGTGAAAGCTATATCCGGCAAGGGTTGTATGCACAACAGTATTATCAACAGAAATTCGGAAAAACAAGCAAAACCGTTTTTAATATTGATAGCTTCGGGCATCCGCAAAGTCTGGTTCAACTGCTTTCGGGCTGTGGGATTGAGAATTATGTGTTCTGGAGACCAAATGAGGAGCATAAGCCGTTGCCTTCGCCGGTTTTTCTCTGGAAGGGTGACAATGATACGAAAGTAAAGGCTTATCGGATTGGTGGGGCAGGCGGTGAGATTTTTACCGCTGATATCACAAAGGACACGTTGGAGCCGTTGTTGGAGGAAGCAAAAAAATCCTCACATGATTATCTGGTTGTCTACGGTGTGACCGACCATGGCGGTGCCCCGACCATAGAAATGATTGAAAAAATCAAGGAAGTATCCTGCAAGGAGC
>SVJN01000158.1 GCA_015068965.1 Oscillospiraceae bacterium | reverse complement strand
AGTTTAGAGGAGAGAATCAAACTGCAAAAAACAGTTTACGATGAGGTTTTAAAAATTGAACAGGAGACCGGAAACCGTCTGACGGTGGTTGCCTCCGGCCATGTTTCGGACACCGTAGAGGGACAGGCAGAGGAGCTTATCAAAATTTATGAATCGGGTGCAGATGCCATGATTCTGATTACCAACCGCCTGGATATCAACAACGAGGGCGATGATGTCTGGATTCAGAATGCTGAGGCACTACTTGAAAAGCTTCCCCCGGATATCGGCTTGGGACTTTATGAATGCCCACATCCCTACAAACGTCTCTTAACACCGAGAATTTTAAACTGGTGCCTGGAAAAGGGAAGATTCTATTTCATTAAGGATACCTGCTGTGACATCCACACCATCCGGGAACGTATGGAAATTTTAGGAGGAACGCAGTTGATGCTTTTAAATGCAAACTGTCAGACCTTGCTGGATTCCTTGAAGGCTGGCGGCTCAGGCTACTGTGGCATTATGGCAAACTATCATCCGAAGCTCTATGCATGGCTTTGCCATAACTATAAAACCGAGCCGGAAAAGGCAAAACGATTGCAGGAATTTTTGTGTATGTCCGGCTTTACTGAAAACGGACTTTCCTATCCTTTGAGTGCAAAGTATCATATGTGCTTAGAAGGAATCCCGACCGAGAACCTTGCAAGAAATAAGGAAAGTAATACCTTTACCGATTATGGAAGAGCTTGTATGCATCAGATGCGGAGTCTGAGTCAATATTTTGAAGCGATGCTGGGAGGAAAAGACGATGGAACTTTTAGCAAATGATTTTCAGGTAATTTATGAAGTTCCCAAGGGCAGCGAAAAGATTTACGCTTTTACACCCGGAATTACAGTGCTTGAAAATGGCAGATATGTATTTACCAATGATATTGGTGGGAAGAATGCAAAAACCTTGCCGGAATATCAGGAGCTTCTTCCACATCCAAATCAATGGAGAGGAGCCGATCGTTTTATTGGAAAAATTTTCACCTCAGATGATCAAGGAAAAAGCTGGCAGCTGCGGGCGAACAGAAATTTTATACACGCGCGTCCCTTTGAAGCCGGTGGGGTGGTTTATGTAATCGGTCATTGTGCGGATTTGGTGATTTATGCATCCTATGACGGAGGCTGCACCTGGGATGATGGCCATTTCCTGACAGAGGGTGAAGATTGGCATCAGTCTGCTTGTAATGTCTGGATTGAGGATGGATATATTACACTTGTGATGGAGCAACGCTTTTTGAAAGAGGGAGAAGTGCATCCGGATGGAGATTGGGGCGTGTATAAAATTGCACCGATTGTAATGCGGGCAAGGCTGACAGATGATCTGACCAAGCGTGAGAGCTGGATTTTTTCGGAAAAGGTGCGTTTTTGTGATGTTGTGGACGAGGAGGAGCTGGAGTGGTTTGGAGTGCCTTTTTTTGCAACATATCGACAGCAGAACAACGCCTCGGAAACAGAAATTGCACATTGTGTAGGATTATTGGAGACAAATATCGTCCGAATCAAGGATCCAACACACTATTGGTATGATAAGACCGGGAAAACCTTCCATTTATTCAGCCGATGTAACACAAATGGCACCGGCTACTGTGTAGTCATGAAGGCAGTTCTTTGTGAAGAGGATGGAAAAGAGATTATTAAAATCATGCCGGAGAAGAATCCGTCCGGAAAAAAGATTCTCTTCCTTCCGCTACCGGGTGGGCAGATGCGTTTTCATATTCTGTGGGATGAGGCAACACAATTATTCTGGTTATTATCCACACAGGCAACCGACAGCATGACTCGGTTGGAGTTTTTGTCGGAGGAGCGATTCCATTTACCATATGATGAACGGGATCGGTTGCAGCTTTCTTTTTCAAAAAATATGGTGGATTGGTGCTTTGCAGGATTAGTCGCAAAGGGACCAAGCGAAAAGCAGTCCCGGCATTATGCAAGCATGGCAATTGACGGAGAGGATTTGGTTATTGTGTCAAGAAGTGGAGATGAGAACACAGAATCTGCACATAATACTAATTTATCCACATTTCATCGAGTTCGGAATTTCAGAAAACTTGTATATTGAGGAGTTAGAAAGCTATGAAAAAAGTATCAACATATAGTTATATGCCATACCGACCGTTATTTACCGAGGTAGGAAATCCGTATATTTGTCGGGTGGTTCCGTCTGAGACAACCATATTTTTTGAATGGTTGCCGGAGGAGACAGAGATTTATGAAATTTTCTGCAGAGAGCGTGGAAACGGCGAATTTTTCAAGGTAGGAGAAACCAAAGAGACAAGCTTTACCATTGTGGATTTAAAAACAGAAACCGATTATGAATTTTATGTAACCGCAGGAGAAACCAGGAGCAGAATCCGTCTTGCGCGTCCGGGTGAGGTGGTCGGAATGGTGGTTAATTACCTGCATCCGGAGGATGAAGCCTATGTATTTTCGGGGCGTTATCTTTGTTCTCCGTCCCTTTTAAAGCATCCGGATGGATATATGCTTGCATCTATGGATATTTACGGAATGTCTATGCCACAGACCATGACTTTGGTTTACCGCTCGGATGATAACGGAAAGACCTGGCAGTATCAATGCGAGCTGTTTCCCTGCTTTTGGGGAAAGCTGTTTTTACACCGTGGTGCGGTTTATATGCTTTCGGTCAATACCGAATACGGAGATTTGTTAATCAGCAAATCAATCGACGGCGGAAAGAGCTTTTGTGAGCCGGTGATTTTAATACGTGGCGGAAACGGAAAGAATAACGAGGCCGGTGTACATAAGAATCCGCAACCCGTGGTGGAGTTTGAAGGCAGACTCTGGAACACAATGGAATGGGGTTGCTGGGGCAGGGGCTTTGGCGTGATGGTGATGTCGGCATCGGTAGAGGACGATTTGATGAACCCTGATAGCTGGAGCTTTTCCGAGCCGCTTTGTTATGATGAAAATTGGGAGGGTGTACCCAAGGGCAAAAGCAACGGAAATATTGAGGGCAGTCTCGTGCCGATTGACGGTGAGCTTTATAATATGATGCGTTATGATATGTCGATGCTCACCCCGAACCACGGTCTGATGCTTGCATACCGGGTAAATACCAAGAATCCCGAAGCACCGCTGGAATTTGCAAAGGCAATTCCGTTTATGGCAAATCATGCTAAATTTACGATAAAATATGATGAAATCAGCAAACAGTATTATACCATTGCAAACCGGATTTTAGATTCTGAAAATAGCTTTTCCCGAAATCTGCAATCCTTGTTTGTTTCGGAGAATGGCTGGGATTGGCAGCTAAAATGCGACCTCATTGACCGCCGGAATGAGGACCGGGAAAAAATCGGGTTCCAGTATGTCGATTTTGAGTTTGACGGCGATGATATTATTTATCTTTGCCGTACTGCGATGAATGGAGCACATACCTTCCATGATTCTAATTATCAGACCTTTCACCGGATTGAAAATTTCCGGGATTAAGAAGCAGAAAAAGCACCGGACTCCGGTGTTTTTTTCTTTTGGGGAAATAGCTTGAATTGAGGAGGAAAGTGTGTTATAAAGAGGTGATAGGAAAGATACAGTGCTAAACCCCCAGTGTTTATGCGGTTTTTTGAAATCTTTATAAAATGCAGATATTGTGAAAACGAGGGATG
>SVJN01000015.1 GCA_015068965.1 Oscillospiraceae bacterium | reverse complement strand
ATCAAACTCCTGATAGATTGCCGGCCACGCCGAACCAATCAGCGAATCCGGAATTCCCAGCCCGATAAATGCAATATAAATTACAATTAATAACAGAATAGCCATACTTATTCCCCCTCTTTTTTTTTGATTTCATTATATACTTTTTACAATGAGGATACAACGAAAAAAAAACAATAAAAATGTAGAATATTCAATTTCGGGTGTTGATAGGGATGTCCCTAAAATCTCTGTAATTCAAGAAAGAAAAGGGTAGACAACCGGATATATTTGTGATATAAAATCCCCCGACCTGACAAAAAGATTCCATAAGAACAAAGCGGCTTCGCCGCAACCGCTCCGTAAGATTATCGTGTACTTTGAACTGATACAGAGCGGTAAGAAGAAGCATAACGCTTTGTTTCGCCCATGTGCGTTTCCACCAATGGTGGAAAATTTCGCACGGGCATTAAATTCATTTTACTTTATAGGAACGAAGTTTCCTATAAAGTGAAAAAGGACTGTTGCGTGAAACGCATATCGTGTATAAAATTTATTTCCTTGTAGGGGGCGATGCCCACATCGCCCCGCAATTCGGGCGGATGTAGGCATCCGCCCCTACTGCATTGTAAAATTTAAAACTTTACTTTTTACTTACGATTGCTTTGCAATCTACACCTCACCACCGCCTATCGGCGGAGCCTCTCCTCAAGGAGAAGCCTTCCCCTCGAGGGGAAGGTGGCAGCGATAGCTGACGGATGAGGTGTATCATATGAATGTAAAGTTTTTTGTGTTACAATATACTACAATTTTGAATAAACTATACACAAAAATGTTTCACGCAACAGCCTTTGCTTTTGTAATCAGATAAAACTTATTCATCCAGCAATAGAATGCTGTGAATATCCAACCGTTTCAGGCAGATTTTTGTTGTATCTGCTCCGGTCTCATAGGAAAATTCCTCTCCCAACGGCATAGTCACCTTCCGATACGCCTTATGAATCAGAAGCTCCACCTCATAAATGGGCGCAATCTCATCATAAATCAGGATTTCCTGCGTATGCCGTCCCTGATTCATATTCAGAAGATTTAAAATCATTCCGTTTTCCTGCTCCTGCATGGACAGGTCAATCATTTTACGGTTTATTTCCACAAACGGTACAGAAAGCTTGTTTAAAATCTTTTTGATAAAGTTTGTATGGATATAGGTTCTGGCATCGAAATAATCGGTTCCGAAATCAAACGGAATCCATGCGATATTTCCTGTTCCGAACGCATCCACCCGATATGCCGGAAGCATTGCATTGCGTAAATCCGCCACCTCATAAAGCATATCGTCCCCCGTCTTGATATCCAGAATCCGGCACGGGCGCTTGCGAATTGCACAATCGGTAATGCCTGCAAAGCCACCTGCCTCATCCAGCAGATACATCTGCATAAATTCCTTGATTTCTCCAAAATTCTGACCGCAAACTTCTCCGAGCTGTCTTGTGCATTCTGCACCGATTACCACAAGCTTACCGCCATTCTTCGCATAATCCACCAACGCTTGTTTGGTTGCTTCGCTCATAAATTCCCATTCGGGAACGATTACAATTTCGTAGTTTTTCAGCGTATCCAGCTGATATTCTAAAATAATATTGGCGGTATACTGTGCATCCAGCACCACATTGATTGTACCAATCAAGGCATTGGTTGCACCTGCGGCATTGAAAATATTGCTTTTCTGATAATAAGAATCTGCCGAATAGAGAATGCCCACCTGTGCAATCGGCTTTTTCTCAAAAAGCATCCGTCTTGCATGAACAAAATCTGCAATTTCCCGAATCCGTCCACTGCGGTTTTTCTGTGCGCTACCGTCCTTATTCTGCCTGAGATACATCTGGAATCCGCCGCCTAACATCAGCACCGCCGCCGCTTCCTGCTGCAGCTGAATTGCAGGCTTATCTGCAAAATGTGTCCACTCAAAGCCCCACGCCATCAAATCCCAGGGCATATTCTGTGCGGCAATACATCTGCCCTCATAGCGTGCCGCATGAACACTGTTGTTGTGCGGATAGTCACCCGAAATAAAGTCGATATCCACCGTCGGTTTTTCCGGAATATAGGAGGTGTACATCCAGTTACTTGTCACCATAAAACCGGGATGATATTCATGCAACGCATCCACATAGGTTTTGACATAACGCAAAAACGCATCGTGCATCACCCGATTATGCTCCACCTCGGTCATTCCTTCCCAAAGGTACGGCTTTGCAAGCTCAGAATAATCCCGCTCTACCGCCCAGTCATCACCGTCAATCCATACACCGTCTATACCATACATATCAATCAATTCCTTAAACTGCGGAATTAAAATATCATGCACATAGCGTCCGAACAGACTAATTTTCCCGGTCGGGTTTCCGTCCTTATCCCATGCCGCATCCTCCGGATGTGCCTTGGTGTATTCTACATCCCACACGCCCGAATAGTGCATGAAAATCGGTATCTCATGCTTTTTTGCCGTATCGCACCAGATTCTGAGATTGTCGTTGACAATTTTATCCGCAGCCTTTCCGACTTTGGTCGGATAACTGCAGTTTCCGGGATGCCCCTTGCAATCGCATTGGATAAAGTCCGGTCTTGCCTCCTTGATATACCACTCAATATCCGCAGGCTCTGTCCGGATACCGATTTCTGTATCATTTCCTGCATGAAAATCAAAATGCAGTCCAAAAAAACGTTTTTTCTTTTCCATAGCCTTACCTCCAATTCATCGGGGAATTTTCCTTTTTCATCATAGCAAAATATTCTTTCAAAAGCAAGACAAAATACACAAAAAAACAGGACAATTCTATTTTTTCCGATACTCGGTCGGAGTACATCCCATACACTTTAAAAAGGCACGATTAAAGCTACGGACACAACCAAAGCCACATTCATATGCAATTTCCGTCACCGTCAGATCCTGCTTTTGCAATAGGGATTTTGCACGCTCTATCCGCACATTTTTAACAAACTCACCAAAGGAAATTCCGACTGTATCCCGAAAAATACCGCTCAAAAAATTCTTATTGATTCCCAACGCCGCCGCAGTCTGCTGTAGTGTCAGCTCCTCCGATAGATGAAAAAAGATATACTCCACAATTTCCTGCTGCGAAATTGCAGAATGGCGTTTTCCCTCCTTCAGGGCATTCTCCTGCAAATATGCCGCCACAATCGCATAGAAAATACTTTTTTCGGTACAGCCATTCTCTTGTTCCGAAAGCAAGCCGAGTGAGTAGGAAAGAAACTCCGCAAGGGGTTTTCGAATCAGAAATTTTTGATTCCGGACATTCTGCATTTTATAGGCGTTATGAAATTCTTCTGCAATCGAATAGGAAAACATAAAAACTGTTGCTTTTACATCTTCCTCGCAGGAAAAGCCATGCAAACGGTAAGGAAGAATCAAAATTGCTTCCCCCGCATGAACCGGAACAGTTCCGGTCTCATCCCGGACAAAAACCACGCCATCTTCTACATAAACAACCTCTAATTCCGGATTGATATGTACGGCACAATTTAATTTCTTTTGCCGGAGCATCAGATAATCCGATTTCACAAAAACACCCCCAAAACCCCTATTGTCCTAAATTATATACGATTTGTCTTGCTTTGTAAAGAGAAAAGCGGTAAAATATCTTTAATGAATCTGAATTTATAAGGAGAGACATCATGCTCATCTATTCTCTTTTTGGCATCAACATTTTGATTGCCTTTCTGAGCGGCATTCTGAATAAACGGTTTCAACTCGGATTCCGTACCGACCCGGTTCATTTTATCAGCTACAACTTTATCAATGCCTTGCTTGCCTCGGTTTACTTTTTCGTGGGCAATGGGTTTGTCCTGAACATGAACCTGATTACCTTTCTTTATTCCGTTGTCTTTGCATTGATTGTCATATTGGCATTGATACTGGGGATTTTAGCATTGTCCAGGGTATCCATTTCCCTTTCCGGTATCACCTCAACCGCCGGCTCTACCATTCTTTCGGCATTATTCGGGATTCTGTTTTTAAAAGAGCCTTCTTCCCTGCGGTTGTTTCTCTCGGCGGCATTTATGCTCTGTGCCATTTTGATTCCCTACCGGAAATTCTGGAATTCCGGTGAAAAAAACAGCATTCCGATTTGTGCGGCATTGTTTTTAATCGCCGGTGCATCGGTTATCTTGCAAAAGCTCTATACAATCACACCCGGCGTCTGCGATTCACAATCCTTCTTTCTGATGACCAATCTGATTATCGTTGGTGTTTGTGCAATCGTTTTGGGTGTGATGATGCTTCGCCATCCGCAGGAGAAGAAATTGCTTTTATGCCCTTTTTCCAAAAAACAGCTTGGCAATATTGCCGCCCGTACTCTGCTTTCCAATATCGGTTCTATCATTACCATGGTACTGCTGGCAAATATGAATGTATCGGTTTATACCGTGGTTTCCTCTGCTCTTGGTATCATTTCCGGAGCAATCCTCTCAAAATTTGTTTTCCGGGAATATATGCCACGGGAAAACTGGATTGCGGTTCTTTGTGCGATTGCCGCAATTCTGATTGCTCCTTGAATAAAAAGGATACTGCATAAGGTGTGTACTTTAAAGGACAGTAAAAGAGGCTGTTGCGTGAAACATTTTTGTGTATATTTTATTCAAAATTGTAGGGGCGGATGCCCCCTACAAAAAATGAATTTTTATACACAATACTCGTTTAACACAACAGTCCCTTTAATCATCGTAAAAACAATCTTTTTCCCATATTAAAACATTTGTATCTATATATTCCCATATTTTTTGATAATCCTTTTCTCCACGAATTATGTGGTCGTGATAAGAACGTTGCCAAAGGACATTGCCGTATTTATTTGTTGTATATGATTTTAATTGTCCAATTATATTTTGTAGGGGAGGGTTTCCATGCCCTCCCGAATCATCTAAAATTAAAATCAAATGGATATGATTTGGCATAACAACATATTTATCAATTTTTACACCAATATCATTATCATTGATATATTGTATTGATTTTTCAACCTCAATTCCGATTGAGGTTAATATATTTTTATCCTTATTTTATTTCTTGTTCAAGTTTTTCAAGTAATATTCCAAACGATGTTCAGAGTGATATTTTTGATAAATCAAAAGTGTTATTAAACCCTTTGGTTTTAGTGGTATTTTATTCGCCAACAAACTGCCGAAGGCAATACCACTGCGAAGCAATATCACTTGCTAATAGCAAATACCACTCGCCGAAAGGCGAATAAAACTGCCGAGTGTCCTTGAGGGCACTCGGCATATGCAGCATCTTTTTTGTTATATCTGATAGTCCTCCGGTCTTTCCTCCAGCAATCCGAAATGATGCAGAATTGCCTCGACCGTTCTTCTGGATGCGGTACCGTCTCCATACGGATTTGCCGCATGCGCCATCTTCTTATAAGCTTCCTCATCATCCAGAAGCTCTTTTGCCATGTTGACGATAACATCCTTATCCACGCCGGCAATCTTCACAGTTCCAGCAGCAACTGCCTCAGGGCGTTCGGTTTCACGTCTTAACACCAGTACCGGCTTTGCCAATGCAGGTGCTTCCTCCTGAATTCCGCCCGAATCGGTCATAATCAGATAACTCTTTGCCATTGCATTATGAAGCTCGTCCACATTGACCGGTTCAATCAGATGTACACGTTCTACATCGCCTAAAATGCCGAATACCGTCTCACGCACAGCCGGATTCAGATGCACCGGATAAACCAGCTCCACATCCGGATAGGTTGTGACAATTTCCTTTAAAGCATTGCAGATATTTTCCAACGGCTTACCGAGATTTTCCCGACGGTGTGCCGTAACTAAAATCACACGCTTGTGTTCAAAATCCAATGCTTCCAGCTCCGGTGTCTGGAACTTGTAATCATCACGCACAGTCGTCTTTAACGCATCAATCACCGTGTTGCCGGTGATGTAGATTCTATCCTCCGGAATTGCTTCCTTCAACAGATTTTCCCGGTTCGCTACCGTCGGCGAGAAGTGCAAATCAGCAATCCGTCCGGTTAAGCAACGGTTCATTTCCTCCGGGAAGGGCGAATACTTATCATAAGTACGCAAGCCTGCTTCTACGTGTCCGACCTGAATCTGGTTATAGAATGCCGCCAATGCACCGACAAAGGTGGTTGAGGTATCGCCATGAACTAACACGATATCCGGCTGTGCCTCCTTCATCACCTTGTCCAAGCCCTCTAATACTCTGGTGGTGATGCCAATCAAGGTCTGACGTTCCTTCATGATATCCAGGTCATAATCCGGCTTCAGCTTGAAGATTTCCAGCACCTGGTCAAGCATTTCACGGTGCTGTGCCGTGACACAAACGGTGGATTCGATTTCCGGATATTTTTTTAATTCCAAAGCCAGCGGAGCCATCTTGATTGCCTCCGGTCTGGTGCCGAATACGGTCATTACTTTAATCTTTTTCATCTGTATCCTCCCTTTCTTCGCTGTTACTGTTCGATAACAGGACACTTTCTATCAGAATAAATACCAATACACACAAAAGAATTAAAATTGCACGCAATGCGTTGCTCTCTGCCAAAACAACTGCGGTAATTCCCAATACACCGCTGATTGCATAAAGGATAAATACCGTCTGCTTCTGTGAAAAGCCCATATCAATCAGCCGATGATGCAGATGTCCACGGTCAGCCGTCATAGGATTCTGACCTTTTAAAATTCTTCTGAGCATTGCAAAAACCGCATCAAACAACGGCAAGCCTAAAATCAGAAGCGGTACTGCAAAGGAAATAATCGCATAGCTTTTAAAGGCTCCTTGAATCGACATGGTTGCCAGCAAAAATCCCAAAAAGGTTGAGCCGGTATCTCCCATGAAAATTTTGGCAGGATTAAAGTTATAGGGCAGGAATCCGAAGCAGGCACCCATCAAGGAGGTTCCTAAAATTGCAACCGGATATTCTCCCACACGAACAGCGATAAACACCAGACTCACCGACATAATTGCCGAAACCCCTGCCGCAAGGCCGTCTAAACCGTCGATAAAATTCACGGCATTGGTGATAAATACAATCCATACCGTTGTTAAAACAATCGCAAACCATTCTGGGAAAATCAGATAAGGCTGGTCGGAGAAAAAGTTCGGATTCGTGAGAATCTCAATCCGGATATCTCCGCCGATAATCACAATCAGAGCCGCAATAATCTGAATCAGGAATTTCGGTTTTGCATCCAATGCCTTAATATCATCCACAACCCCCATCAGACCGATAATGCCGGCACCGATGAGTGTTGCAATCAATTCTCTGGTCGGTTTTCCGAAAAAGCAGAGAACCGCTACGGTAAAGCCGAGAATAATTGCCAGACCACCCAGACGGGGAATCGGTTTTTTGTGCATCCGTCGGTTATCCTTGGGAATGTCAATGGCTTTTAGCCTGAATGCCCATTGCTTTACCAACGGTGTGGATGCAAACGAAAATATAAACGCTACCACAAATGCAGCAATCAATAAAACTATTTCATGTCTTGTCATAGGTAATTTCCTTTCCTTGGAACAATCTTACTGTACAAAACCAACTTTTTTATAAACCTTTCTGAGGGTTCTTTGTGCAATGGCATTCGCACGTTCTGCACCCTTGGTATAAACATCCACCAGATAATCCTTATCCTTGGAAAGCTCGTCATAACGGGCACGAATCGGGCGCATACACTCAACCACCGCCTCGGCAACATCAGCTTTAAAATCACCATAGCCCTTGCCGCTATAATCTGCAACAATACTTTCGATGCTTCTGCCGGTGACTGCCGACATAATCGTCAGCAGGTTGTTGATGCCTGCCTTGGTTTCGTCTCCTTCACGGTACTCAATCACGCCCTCACTGTCGGTAACAGCACTCTTGATTTTCTTTGCCATGACATTGAAATCATCCAGAAGAGAAATGTATGCTTTCGGATTCTCGTCCGATTTTGACATCTTCTTGGTCGGCTCTGTGAGGCTCATGACCTTTGCTCCGGCTTTGGGCATAAAGCCTTCCGGAATCTTGAACACATCCCCGTAAATTCCATTAAATCGCTGTGCAATATCACGGGTAATTTCAATGTGCTGCATCTGATCCTTTCCGACCGGAACCAAATCCGCCTGATACAGAAGAATATCTGCCGCCATCAGCACCGGATAGGTGAATAAGCCTGCATTGATATTGTCTGCGTGCTTGGAGGATTTGTCTTTAAACTGTGTCATTCTGGAAAGCTCGCCCATATAGGTGTAGCAATTCAGAACCCACGCAAGCTGTGCGTGTGCCGGCACATGAGACTGTACAAACAACAAATTCTCCTCCGGGTCGATGCCGCAGGCAATGTAAATTTTCAATAAATCAAGCGTTCTTTTGCGAAGCTCGGCAGGGTCCTGACGAACTGTGATGGAATGCATATCCATCATCGCATAACAGCAATGATAATCATGCTGTAAATCTACCCAGTTCTTGATTGCACCTAAGTAGTTTCCTAATGTGATATTTCCTGACGGCTGAACGCCGGAGAAAATAATCTTTTTATCATCCATTTTTATTCCTCCGTTAAGCCAATACTTCTGCTAATGCTTCACCCAGACGGCGGACACCCTCTTCAATCTTTTCCGGGGTTGCCGAAGAGTAATTCAACCGGAACTGCTTGGACGGTGCCTTCATGTCAATCGCAAAGTTAGAGCCGGGCACAATGGCAACCTTTTTCTCTAATGCCTTATCTACAACCACCGAAATATCCTCGATTTCCGGACATTCACACCACAGGAAGATTCCACCGTCCGGAACGGTCCAGCGAACCTTTCCTTTTGGGAAATACTTTTCCATTGCCTCTAACATCACGGCACATTTTTTGCCGTAGAGGGCTCTGTTCTTTTCGATATACTTGTCAATGTCGTACTTTTTCATAAATTCCACACACATCAGCTGTGTCAGAACCGGAGTATGTACATCGTTGACCTGCTTTAAAATTTCAATTTTTCCAATCAGCTCTTCTGCCGCAATCAGGTATCCTAAACGCATACCCGGAGATAAAATCTTGGAGAAGGAGCCTGCATAGATAACTCTTCCCTCGGTGTCCATAGATTTTAAGGTCGGCACATCCTCACCGGAGAACCGCAAATCACCGTAGGGGTTATCCTCCAACACCAATACATCATACTGATTTGCCAATGCAATCAGGCGTTGTCTTTTTTCTAACGACATGGTAACACCGGTCGGATTCTGGAAGGTCGGGATGGTGTAAATCATCTTGACATCCTCGTTGTTTTTGAGTGCCGCTTCCAGCTCGTCCATGTTCATACCGTCATCCTCAACCGAAACACCCACCAGCTCGGTTTCATAAGTTCTGAATGCGTTGAGACTTCCGATAAAGCTCGGGCTTTCCACAATAATCTTGTCGCCCTTGTTAATCAATGCCTTTGCGGTCAGGTCAATACCCTGGTTTGCACCGGTCATGATGATGATTGCATCCCCGTCAGAATATGCACCAACCTTGTTGGCTCTTTGCTTTGCGCATTCCTTCATTGCCGGAACACCGTCGGTGGTACCGTATTGCAAGGCTCCGGTCGGGTTGGTCATTAAAATCTTTCCTGCAATTTTGGAAAGCTCATCCCCCGGGAACAGCTCGGCTGCAGGGTTTCCGCCTGCTAACGAAATAATCTGCGGATCCTGCATACGTTTGAACATTTCACGGATTGCCGAACCCTTCATCGGCTTTACCCGATCAGCATAAAATTTTTCGTAATTCATGTTTCTCTCCATTCTGCTGCACAAGAACAGCTTCGTATTACAACGTGGAAAAGAAGCAAGCTGCGCCGCTTATTTTTCACGTTTTTCCTCACTTTATTTATTAACCTTCGCCCAGGAATCCTTCAGGGCAACTGTTCTGTTGAAAATCAGATTTTCGTCTGTTGAATCAATATCCACACAGAAATAACCCATCCGCAGGAACTGGAAGGTATCGCCCGGCTTTGCGGTTTTCAAATTACTTTCCAGCTTACAGCCCTCCAACACCTCAACCGATGCCGGATTGAGATTTTCGATAAAGCTTCCGACCTTGCTCTCGTCCGACGGATTTTCTACCGTGAACAGACGGTCATAAAGGCGTACCGTTGCATCGACTGCATGAGCGGCACTTACCCAATGAATGGTACCCTTGACTTTTCTGCCGTCGGGGGATTGTCCGCCCTTGGTCTCAGGGTCATAGGTGCAATGGATTACGGTTACTTTGCCGTTTTCATCCTTTTCCACCGATTGACAGGTTACATAGTAGGCACTCTTTAGGCGCACCTCTCTGCCAACTGTCATACGGAAATATTTGCTCGGTGCATCCTCCATGAAATCGTCCTCTTCAATGTACAATTCCTTAGAAAATTCCACCGTTCTGGTTCCTGCCTCCGGATTTTCCGGATTTACTTCTACCTCAATTTCCTCAACCAAATCCTCCGGATAGTTGTCAATCACCAGCTTCACCGGACGGAGTACCGCCATTGCACGGGGAGAAATCTTGTTCAGATCCTCACGCACGCAATATTCCAAAAGACTGAAATCAATGACACTATTTGCCTTTGCAACACCGATTCTCTCACAGAAATCACGGATTGCCGCAGCGGTATAGCCTCTTCTTCTCATACCGCACAGAGTTCCCATTCTCGGGTCGTTCCAGCCGGAAACAATGCCGTCCTGCACCAGCTTCAAGCACTTACGTTTACTGGTTAAGGTATAGTTTAAATTCATTCTTGCAAACTCAATCTGCCTCGACGGTGCCTCAAAACCAAGCTCCTTTAAGAACCAGTCATAAAGCGGTCTGTGGTCCTCAAATTCCAGAGAACACAAAGAATGTGTCACACCCTCGACGGTATCGGAAATCGGATGTGCAAAATCATACATCGGATAAACACACCACTTATCCCCGGTGCGGTGATGGGTTGCGTGCAGAATCCGGTAGATAACCGGGTCACGCATATTCAGATTTCTGGATGCCATATCAATCTTTGCACGCAGAACCTTTGCGCCGTTTTCAAACTCGCCCTTGGTCATGCGTTCAAACAATTCCATATTTTCCTCGATACTGCGGTCACGGTAGGGACTGTTTTTGCCCGGCTCCTTCAGAGTTCCACGGTATTCCCGGATTTCGTCTGCCGTTAAATCGTCCACATATGCCTTGCCCATCTGAATCAAACGGATTGCACAGTCATAAATTGCATCAAAGTAGTCGGATGCATACAAAATCTTATCCCATTGAAAGCCTAACCATTGGATATCTTCCTTAATTGCATCGACATATTCCACATCCTCCTTGGTCGGATTGGTGTCGTCTAAACGCAGGTTACAGCTTCCCTGGTACTTCATTGCAGTACCGAAATCAATGCAGATTGCCTTTGCGTGACCGATATGCAGGTATCCATTCGGCTCGGGCGGAAAACGGGTTTGCACGTGGTCATAAACACCGTCTGCCAAATCCTTATTAATCGCCTCATGTATAAAATTCGTTGACATTTCTTCCATTGTTTTTACTCCTTCCCTTATGCCTTCAAATACGCAATTGCCAGATCGAACCGAGCCATAACCTCGTCCTTTCCGAGCACCTGCAGAATCTGATATAAATCCGGTGTGTTTCTTCTGCCGGTTGCCGCCACACGCACGACTGTGCTGACATCACCGACATGACCTTTATACGCATCCGGGTCCTTTTTGTAGAACTTCGGCGCTTTTGCATAGCCGAGCTCCTCACTCATATCCCGAAGACGCGGGAACCAGTCGTCCTGCACATCCTCATGGCAGTAAACGGTTTTGTAGGTTTCTAAAATTTCTATCATATCTTCCTTAGAAAGATTTTCCGGGAATTCTTCAAAGGAGGGACGTTCGTAGAAATATGCCACATAGAAAACGGTGTCCTCCCACTTTGCAATATCCTTACGAGGCTTTTCGTTGCCACGTTCGATACCGAAAATGCGGTGTGCATAGTCGCTGTCCTGTTCTAACTGCTTTGCAAATTCCGGATTGTTTGCCTTTGCCCAGGTTAAGGTTCTGTCATAAACCTCGTCTGCCGAAAGGGTTGCAATATAGGTTTTGCTGATATCGTTGAGCTTTGCTAAATCAAACAACGCACCCGCCTTGCTCATACGGTCAAGACTGAAGGGGAATTCCTCTCTCGGGGTGTCGGGGTTGTTGGCTCTCCACTCCTCATAGTCAGAGTTTGCAATGGTTAAAAGATATTCCAAAACCGCTTCCTTGGGGAATCCGACCTCGTGGTAGAAATCGACTGCAGCCTCGGGGTCCTTCCGTTTGGAAAGCTTTCTCTTACCGCCGGTTTCCTCATCCTCCTTCATAATCGGAGAAATGTGTGCATACCGGGGTTGTTCAAAGCCTAACACGTCAAATAACTGAATGTGAATCGGTGCGGACGAAATCCATTCATCCCCACGGATGACATCGGTTGTACCCATCAGATGATCGTCCACTGCGTGTGCAAAATGATAGGTCGGAATACCGTCGGTTTTCAATAATACAATGTCACCGACATTCTCCGGCATTTCAATTGTTCCCTTTACACCGTCCTCAAAGGAAATCCGGTTTTCTTCCTTTCCGGGAGAACGCAGACGCAAAACATAGGGAAGTCCTTGTCTGACCTTTTCTTCGATTTCTTCATAGGTTAAATCTCTACACTTTGCAAAGCTTCCGTAATAACCGGGATTCTGCTTGTTCTTTTCCTGCTCCTCACGAATTGCGGCAAGCTCTTCTGCCGAGCAGAAGCACGGATATGCCAAGCCCTTTTGAACCAATTCCTTACAATAGGTCTGATAAATTTCTTTTCTCTGACTTTGGGTATAGGGGCCATATGCACCGGTCTCCTCGGTTTCGGAACGCATTCCCTCGTCAAAGGAAACACCGAACGCCTGCAAGCCGGCTACAATACCGCTGACACCGTTTTCCACTTCTCTTTTCTTGTCGGTGTCCTCAATTCTTAAGAAAAACACACCATTTGTTCTGTGTGCAACACGCTCTGCCACAAATGCCGCAAACAATCCGCCGATATGTAAAAAACCGGTCGGGCTGGGTGCAAATCTGGTTACCTTTGCACCTTCGGGAAGCTGACGGCTTGGATATTTCTGTTGCATTTCTTCGGTTGTCTTTGTTATATGCGGAAACAGTAATTCTGCCAATTTCATTCCATCCATTTTTGATTTCCTGCCTTTCTGATTATTTTCACTCACAACTATTCCATTATATTCTATTATTATACCTCTAATCGTTCATAATATCAACAATTTTTTAGAAAAAAGCCGGATTTTTGAAAAAAATCCCAAAAAATCCACCACCATAGCACACCTTTTCCGAAATTGTGCCACACAAAGCGAAAGAAAATCATAAAATTTACAAACAGTTCACACAATCTGTCTGAAAAAGTATTATAATAGAAAAAAAGAAATGTGTTTTTTTGGAGTTGAAATCTATGAATGAATATCAATGGTATCAGGATCCCGTTATCCGACATAGCGATACACAGCTTTATGCGTTGCAGGCAAAAAAGAAGAAAAAAAGTGTTCCGGCATGGCTGGTTGCCCTGCTGACTGCGTTTGGTACAACTGCCGTTTGTCTGGTGCTTTTTTCGGTTTTTGTTGTGCCGCATATGCGTCCATCCACGACGATTTCCTATGCCGGCTCTTCGCAATCGGTTTCCCCCGGTACACAAGCCTCTGATTTTTCCGGCGTGATTCCAGACTGTATCAGTAGTACGGCATCGGTTTCGGTCAAGGGAATTATCACCAGCTTCTTTTCGCAACGGGTTTCCTATGGGGATGCTTCGGGCATTATCGTAAGTCCGGACGGTTATATCGTCACCAGCGCCTCCATGCTGGAATCCGATTCCGAAATTACGGTCACACTTTCTGACCATCAGGAGTATCCGGCAATCATCATCGGTGCAGACAATAAAACCGATATTGCCGTTTTAAAAATTGATGCACAAAATCTCACCCCGGCGGTGCTGGGTGATTCTTCTGCTCTGACACTCGGCGAGGGTGTCATCGCAATCGGCTCACCGCTCGGAAAACAGATGAAAAACACCGTCACACAAGGCATTATCTCAGGCATTAACCCGGGCGTGGAGCTAAAAAACGGAACTACTGTCAATCTTCTGCAGACCGATGCAACCTTGAATTCTGCAAACGCAGGCGGTGCACTCTTTAATCAGGCGGGGCAGGTGATTGGAATTGTTTCCGCAAACATTTCCTCCTCGACCGACGGAATCGGCTTTGCAATCCCGGTCAATGATATTAAGCCGGTTTTAGAATCCTTGATTCATACCGGAACCACCTCCGAGGTAACCAATTCCGACACCCCGATGCTCGGCATCACCGCAACCGATGCCTCCTACGGTGTCACCGTTGAAACGGTGGGCGAAAACACTCCGGCAGAAAAGGGCGGAATTAAAATCGGTGATTTGATTATTAAAATCGACGGCACTCCGGTGAATACCGTTGCAAAAATCAATGAACTCCGCCAAAAACACCAAAAGGGCGATACCATGGTGGTTACCGTCTTCCGTGAGGGCGAAACATTGGATTTGAATATTGTATTGGAAAGTGAATAAAAAACGCAATTCCTATAAAGCAAAAAACCTTCCCTCTTTTTTCTATTGTTTTGTTTACTCCGAGCCATAAAAAATAGCAATAACAACCTATTTACCGGCAAAAAATTAAATGTTATAATACGATTAAAACATTTTAAAGGAGTAATGTCGTGATGAAAAGTGCTGAAAGAGTACGCAACACAATTTTAGGAAAGCCTGTTGACAGACAGCCTATATATGGTTGGATTTTCGCAAATCTTTCTGATGAAATCACCGAAAAATGGGGATCGGTTGAAAATTTTGAGGACTCTTATGAATTCGATATGGCACATATTTTCGGAGGTCCCCATCCGTACAATATGGAGCTTATTAACAAGCTGAAAAGCAAAAATGACGAATTGACACCGGATTTATTGCTAAAAGAAAATTTCTTTTACACAAATGAGAACCCGGATGATTACAAAAATATTATCTCAGCAATCAAGCATCACAAAAAACGTGATCGGTTTTGCTATGTGCAAACCCCCGGATTCTTTGAAAGCTTTAATGATATATTCGGGATAGAAAATCAGCTTTTATATCTTGCCATGTACCCCGATGAGCTTGGTGAGCTTTATCGTCAGCAGGCACAATGGATAATCGCATTTGCAGACCGCTGTATTGAATGCGGAGCTGATATGATTCATCTTTCTGATGACTGGGGTTCTCAAAAAGACATCATGTTTCATCCTGATCTCTGGTATAAGCTTATCTATCCCCCGCTTAAATCCATTGTTGATCATGTCCACGCAAAGGGTACAATGGTCAGCCTGCATTCTGACGGATGTATCATGAAAATCGCTGATGGTCTTGTCGAGGCAGGCCTTGATTTAATACATCCCTGGCAGGAAAATGCCGGTATGTCGTATGATGCTTATGTTGAAAAATATGCAGATAAATTTGCAATCCTTGGTGGTGTATGTGTGCAATCCGCCCTCGGTATCATGCAACAAAATAAATTAGAAGATGAGATTCGCAGAGTTTTTAATCAGCTTAAGGGGAAACGCTGGATTTGTTGCACATCGCACTTTGTACAAAATCATTGTACCGTTGACGACTTGAAATTTGCATATGATTTGATATATAAATTGTCAAGAGAATAATATTTTGAAAGAACGAAGTGAAATATTTTGATTAGCTCAAAGAATCCAATACCTTTTTTAAAAAAAGAAGAATGGTTGAAAAATTCTCCGATATACAACAATACTGTAATTTGTGATAAAATATACAAGGAAGATTTTGATTTAACCAATTTACATTTTCATGAATTCATCGAAATCAGCATTGTGATATCCGGAGAAGGCTTTCATCGTGTTTTAAACAAGACGATGCCGTGTCGTTCCGGTGATATTTATATCATAAATAGCGGCGTACCTCATGGATATTTTGCTAAAAACAGCCTACATATGCCAACTGTTTGTAATTTATTATTTGAACCGTCGGATATTCTTTCGGGAGATGCCGCCGCCACAAAAAACAACAGATATTGTTATGGCATTTTTACTGAAAATCCCTTGGTTGCATATATCGGTCTTGATGAGAAAAATCTTGAAAAAATCCAAATAATTTTATCAATCATCCACCGGGAAGCATCCAAAAAACAGTCCGATTGGCAAGAGATGGTATCTGCTTTTTTAACAACGCTTCTGATTCTTCTTCGCAGACAGATGACGAAAAAAAACGAAACAAGTATCTCTATTCTCAGCTTTCATGAAAGACGAATTGTATCAGAAATGTTACGTATCATTGCAGAAAATTATTGCGACAGTAGTCTTACAATTGAAAAAATCGGTCATTATGTCTCAGCAAGTAAATCTTATCTAAGCCGTATATTTCTAAAGGTCACAGAAGAACATTTTTCAGATTATATACGGAAAATACGATTAAATCAAGCATGTCGGCTTTTAATAGATACAAATTACACAAACGAACAAATTGCCTCCGCTTGCGGATTTAAAGACATTCCAACATTTTACAAAAACTTCAAAAAATATTTTTTGAAAACGCCCAATGAATATAGACAAACCGGGCAATCATCCCAGTCAGTGATTTAAATCCGGTTTTGGGATTACTGTTGTATACCGGAACCACCTCCGAGGTAACCAATTCCGACACCCCGATGCTCGGCATCGCCGCAACCGATGCCTCCTATGGGGTTACCGTTGAAACGGTGGGCGAAAACACTCCGGCAGAAAAGGGCGGAATTAAAATCGGTGATTTGATTATTAAAATCGACGGCACTCCGGTGAATACCGTTGCAAAAATCAATGAACTCCGCCAAAAACACCAAAAGGGCGATACTATGGTGGTTACCGTCTTCCGCGAGGGCGAAACATTGGATTTGAATATTGTATTAAAGTGAATAAAAAAAAGCTATTGCGTTCATGCATATTATGTATAAGAATTCATTTTCTTGTAGGGGGCGATGCCCACATCGCCCCGCAATCCGGGCGGATGTAGGCATCCGCCCCTACAATTTTGAATCAAAAATACATAATAATGTTAAACGCAATAGCCTTTTTCGTATTAAAGCTTCTTTGTCTCTACTTCTTCTGTAATCCGTTTTACAAAATCAGCAATGCTCATGCTACCCAAATCTCCCTCTTTTCTGGAGCGGACTGCAACAGCATTATTTTCGATATCCTTATCACCCACAACGAGCATATAAGGAACCTTTTCCAGCTGTGCTTCACGAATCTTGTAGCCAATCTTTTCGGAACGGTCATCCACTTCTACACGCAGGATTCCGTTCTTTTCCAGCTCTTTCTTAACCTCATAGATATAATCTAAATGACGGTCTGCAATCGGTAAAAGCTTTACCTGAACCGGTGCAAGCCATACCGGGAACGCACCTGCATATTTTTCAATCAACAATGCCAGGGTACGTTCATAGCATCCGATAGAGGTTCTGTGGATGATATACGGATTTTTCTTGGTGCCGTCTCTGTCCACATATTCCATACCGAACTTTTCTGCTAACATCTGGTCAATCTGGATGGTGATGAGGGTATCCTCTTTTCCATGCACGTTCTTAATCTGGATATCCAGCTTCGGTCCATAGAATGCCGCCTCACCGATTCCAACCTTGTACGGAATTTCGAGGTGATTTAAAATCTTTTCCATAATGCCTTGTGCCTCATCCCATTGTTCCTGCGTACCGATATATTTTTCCTTATCCTCCGGATCCCATTGCGAGAAGCGGTAAGAAACATCCTCGTAAAGTCCGAGTGTCTTTAACATATAGATTGCCAGCTCCAGACAACCCTTGAATTCTTCCTCCAGCTGCTCCGGGGTACACATCAGATGACCTTCGGAAATGGTGAACTGACGTACACGAATCAAACCGTGCATTTCGCCCGATGCTTCGTTTCGGAACAATGTTGATGTTTCGTTCAGGCGCATCGGCAGGTCACGGTAGGAACGGCCACGGTTTAAAAATGCCTGATACTGGAACGGGCAGGTCATCGGACGCAGCGCAAATACTTCCTTGTCCTTTTCCTCATCTCCCAACACAAACATACCGTCCTGATAGTGGTCCCAATGTCCGGACAGCTTATATAAATCACTCTTTGCCATCAACGGGGTTTTGGTCAACTGCCAACCACGTTTTTGTTCTTCATCCTCCACAAAACGCTGTAACAATTGAATAATTCTTGCACCCTTCGGCAGAAGAATCGGTAAGCCCTGACCGATTAAATCGGAGGTGGTAAAAAGCTCTAATTCTCTTCCGAGCTTGTTATGGTCACGTTTTTTTGCTTCTTCCAACTGCTCTAAGTGTGCCGCCAAATCTTCTTTGTTGGTAAAAGCAGTTCCGTAGATTCTTTGCAGCATCTTGTTCTTTTCGCTGCCTCTCCAGTATGCGCCGGTTGCACTCAAGAGCTTGAACGCCTTGATTTTACTGGTATAATTGATATGCGGACCTGCACAAAGGTCGGTAAATTCGCCCTGCTTGTAGAAGGAAATTACCTCGCCCTCCGGCAGCTCTTCAATCAGCTCTACCTTGTAGGGTTCATCCTTCATCAACTCCAACGCCTCGTCTCTGGGCAGTTCAAACCGCTCGATTTTGAGGTTCTCCTTGGCAATTTTCTTCATTTCCTGCTCCAGCGCCTCTAAATCCTCCGGTGTGAAGGTATGCTCACTGTCAAAATCGTAGTAAAAGCCGGTGTCAATCGCAGGTCCGATTGCAAGCTTTGTTCCGGGGTACAGACGTTTTACCGCCTGCGCCAGCAGGTGAGATGCTGAGTGTCTCAAGATTTGTAGTTCTTCCATGTTTTTCATAACTCCTTTTTTTGTGATATTTTTTATCACAGGGGTGCAAAACAAAAAACGCATCGCTGAAAACACAAAAACTGCGCTTTCAGGGATGCGAAAATTTCACACGGTTCCACCCTGATTATGATTTTTTCCCAAAAAATCATCACTCTTTGTCCTTTTACGCAAGGAAAAACGGCTCCGCTTAATCGGAAAAATTCCTTTGGGCAAGCAACTCCAAAGTGGTATTCACCCGCACCCATCAAAAAAATGCTTCCAGCCACGGCATCTTCTCTCTTGTTGAATTTCGGCTTGGGCTACTGTCTTTTTCATCGTCGTTACCAATATTATGCCACTTTTTTTTCGGATTGTCAAGTTTTTTTCAATTTTTTTATTTTTGTCTGTCAACGATTTTTTCAAACAAGTGGAAGTGTAGATTGCATTTTATTACATAATATGATATAATGATTATAAACTTGACAAAAAGGTCAATTCTATATTGTCGAAAATGGGCACTCCTTCCGCACACAAGGTTGCGCAAGCGTTATTTCCTTGTTCAGAGATAAAATAAAATTGTATCAGGAGATGAAAGCATGAACGAAACTGTGAATCAGACTTCTTATAAGTACTTTGCCTTTATCAGCTACAAGCGGGAGGACATCCGCTGGGGATTATGGGTTCAGAAGATGTTGCAAAGCTATCGGCTTCCCGTCAAGGTCTGCAGAGAACATATTGGTATACCCAAACAGCTCAATCCCATATTTATAGATATCATGCACCTGACACCCGGACATTTGGCAGAAAATCTGAAGAAAGAAATACAAGAAAGCAAATATTTTATATCTATCTGCTCAAAGCATTGCAAGGAAGATCCATATTATATAGATCAGGAATTAAGCTTTTTTTTAGAGACACATGATAGCTCTATGGTAATACCTTTTATTATAGACGATTCTGATGCCCCGGAAGAAGATTGCTTTTCACCCCAAATGTCACAGTTTTGTATGCAAAACGATATCGTAGGTGTCAACATCCATGAGGCAGGAAAAAAAGTTGCACTGATAAAGACGATTGCCAAAATGCATGGTGTCGATGTATCAGATCTTGAAAACTTTGAAGAAAAAAGAATTCGCAGAAACAAAGCAATTGCATCCATTGCTACTTCTTTATGCATATTGGGAGGGATATCAGCTTTTAATTATTTTGTGCCTAAAACAGAATATTATCTTGATTATACAACCGTTTATGGCGTTCCGAAGGGCATCGAAAGGCTTTCTAAAAAGGATATTAAATCAATACACCAGCATTACACCATTGTGAAACAACAAGGAAAGGTACGTGAATTGCGCCACGAAAATTCAAGCGGTCATTTAATACCACATACAACACATTCGGAGCATACTGACAGACCGACAAAAGTATCCTATGATATATACCAAGATGGAAAGCTGATTGAAGCAACCTATTATAATCAGCAAAACAAACCGGTTATGAAGCATAAATACAGCCATAATAATAAGGACAAGAGATATGCAACCGTCATGTTGGAAGCCTTTGACGATGCAGGGAATTCTACCCCATACCAGATGTATGCTTCTCTTTCTGCAACAAAATATGAAAACAATTATGAATCTGACATAAATGAAGACAGAGGAAATATATCCGGTCATTTTATCGTGTATGATGATAACGGATACATAAAACAAACACGCTATATTGCAGGCAACAACTATAAGATTGCATCTGACGGCAATGGAATTGTCGGTATGGAGTATGAAGTGGATGACAAGGGACGAGTCCGGAAAGTAAAATATTTGACTCCGGCTAAAAAGACTGACAAAGCAACAGACGAAGAAAACTATGTTTATGGCGAAGCAACAAATGGCATACACGCAAGAATCTATACCTATGACGAAAGCAATGACCTGATTAAATCGGAATATGTTGATATAAATAACAATCTTGTATTAAATGAACTGAACTGGGCAGCATGTGAGACAACATTTGAAAATCATAATATCATTACGGACAAAAGATTTGATACTGACGGTAAGACATTGATCCTGGATTCCGCAGGTGTAGCTATTGTAAAGAGCAAATTTAAAGACGGCAATCCGATACGGATAGAATTTTTTGGAACAGACGGGGAAACCTTGGTGTTGTGCAAGGATGGCTACGCAGGATGGAATCATGTATACAAAGATGGTAATGTGATACGCACAGAATTTTTTGGAACAGATGGGAAAACCCCAGTATTGTGCAACGATGGCTATACAGGATGCAATATTGTATATGAAGACGGCAATAGAATACGCGAGGAATATTTCGGAACAGACGGGAAAACCCCGGTTCTGTGCAAGGATGGCTATGCAGGGTGGAATGCTGTATATGAGGACGGCAACGTAACACGCATAGAATATTTTGGAACAGATGGAAAAACACTGGTGTTGTGCAACAATGGCTATGCAGGGGCGAATATGGAATATAAAGACGGCAATAGAATACGCGAGGAATATTTTGGAACAGATGGAAAAACTTTGGTGTTGTGCAACGATGGCTTTGCAGGGTGGAATGCTGTATATGAGGACGGCAACGTAACACGCATAGAATATTTTGGAACAGATGGAAAAACACTGGTGTTGTGCAAGGATGGCTTTGCGGGGTGGAATGTTGTTTTTGAAGATGGCAACGTAACACGCATAGAATTTTTTGGAACAGATGGAAAAACACTGGTGTTGTGCAAGGATGGCTATGCAGGGCAGAATGCTGTTTATAAAGACGGCAATAGAATACGCGAGGAATATTTCGGAACAGACGGGAAAACTTTGGTGTTGTGCAACAATGGCTATGCAGGGTGGAATGCTGTTTATGAAGACGGCAATAGAATACGCGAGGAATATTTCGGAACAGACGGGAAAACTTTGGTGTTGTGCAACAATGGCTATGCAGGGCTGAATGCTGTTTATGAAGACGGCAATAGAATACGCGAGGAATATTTCGGAACAGACGGGAAAACCCCAGTACTGTGCAAGGATGGCTTTGCGGGGTGGAATGCTGTTTATGAAGACGGCAATAGAATACGCATAGAATTTTTTGGAACAGATGGAAAAACACTGGTGTTGTGCAAGGATGGCTTTGCAGGGGGGAATGCTGTTTATAAAGACGGCAATAGAATACGCGAGGAATATTTCGGAACAGACGGGAAAACCCCGGTACTGTGCAAGGATGGCTTTGCAGGGGGGAATGCTGTTTATAAAGACGGCAATAGAATACGCGAGGAATATTTCGGAACAGACGGGAAAACCCCGGTACTGTGCAAGGATGGCTTTGCGGGGTGGAATGCCGTATATGAAGACGGCAACGTAACACGCATAGAATATTTTGGAATAGATGGGAAAACCCCGGTGTTATGTAACAATGGCTACGCAAAATGTGTATGTAATTACAACTCTGACGGACAGATTATCCTTGAGGAATACCGCGATGCACATGACAAATTGGTCTTGGTAGAAAAATATGGCTACGCAAAATATGTATGTAATTACAACTCTGACGGACAACTTATTCTTGAGGAATTCCGTGATGCACAGGATAAATTAGTCCTATCAGAAAAATATGGCTATGCAAAACGTGTGGGTAATTACAACGCCGACGGACAGCCTATCCTTGAGGAATTCCGTGATGCACAAGATAAATTAGTTTTTGTTGACAGATACGGTTATGCCAAGGCAGAGGCGGAATATGACAGTAAGGGAAACCAAATAAAATTTATTAAATATGATGCCGACAGGACTATCATTGACTCAAAATAAGAGCTTGACATGAACATCATAAAATAGGCACAAAAGAGGTTGGAACAAAGTAATTTTTTTGATACTTGTCCCGACCTCTTTTTTAAACTGAAACTTTTTTGAAAAATTTTGAAATAATACTTGCAGTTTTTCCGAAAATAGGTTATAATAGGAATGATGTAGATAATTGGCGATGATGACCGAGCCCGTGCGATTGGGAACCGTGAACCTTGTCAGATGGGGAACCAAGCAGCAATAAGCGGAGCTTCCGATGTGTTATGGATCACTCGGTCGGAGCCTTTTTTTTACTTTATAGGAAAATGTATTCCAATCAATCGGGATAAATTGACAGACTTTGTATGGGAGGAGTGGCAGTGGCTTACCAGGCAATTTATCGGAAATGGCGTCCGCTTGTGTTTGATGATATCATCGGACAGACGCACATTACCCGCACATTGAAAAATCAGATTCAATCCGGAAAAATTGCTCATGCTTATCTGTTCTGCGGCACCAGAGGTACCGGAAAAACAACCGCCGCAAAGGTCTTTTCCCGTGCGGTCAACTGTGAGCATCCCCAAGACGGTTCTCCCTGCAACGAATGCGATACCTGCCGGGGTATTTTAGACGGTAGTATCTTAGACGTTTCGGAAATTGACGCCGCATCCAACAACGGTGTGGACAGCATCCGGGAAATCCGCGAGGATGTGCATTATGTAGCAACACATTCCAAATACCGTGTTTATATCATCGACGAAGTGCATATGCTTTCCACCAGTGCATTCAACGCATTGTTGAAAACGTTGGAGGAGCCGCCCGGTCATGTCATTTTTATTTTAGCAACTACCGAGGCACACCGGGTTCCGGAAACCATCCTGTCCCGTTGTCAACGATTTGACTTTAAACGAATCCGCCCTGCCGACATCATTTTACGCATGAAGGAGATTGCAGTCGGAGACGGACTCAACATCAGCGAGGATGCCTACCGGCTTTTGGGAACCTTAGCAGACGGATCCATGCGTGACGGCTTGAGTATTTTGGAACGTTGCATCGCCGCTTGCGGCACAACCCTCAGCCGTTCCGATATTGTCAATGCACTCGGCATGGCAGAAAGTGAGCTGATTGCCGACACCGTATCTGCAATTACGAGTGGAAACAGTGAACGGGTTCTGCAAATCATCGACACCCTTTCGGCTGAAGGCAAGGATTTGAATTTGTTCATTGATTCCTTAATCCGGCACTTCCGGGATTTACTGATTTGTAAGGTAACCGAAAATCCGGGGGATTTACTGGATTTGACAGAGGAAGACCTGCTCGGCATCAAATCGCAGGCACAAAAGATTTCCTTTGAACGGATTTCCGATTGTGTGACTGCCTTATCCAAGGCTATGACCGATGCCAAATGGCTGAAAAATCCAAGAATTGTTTATGAAATGGCTTTGATTAAGCTTTCTCAACCGGCACTCAATCAGTCTACCGATGCATTGCTGTCCCGAATTGAGGCATTGGAGGAGCAAATCAAAAACGGTGTTACCGTCGTAGCACAACAACCGGAGGAGAAAAAAGAGACTCCTCCCCCTGAAAAGAAAAAAAATTCCGAACCGTCCGCACGGCTTTATGCACCGTTGGATGTTTCTTCCCTGACTGCCGATTCCCCCTTAGTGGTTGCGGCACGAAAGTGGGATAAGATTGCACAGGCAATTGCCAAACGCTTTCCGTTTGTTGCCGGTTCTGTCATTAACCGGAAAATCACCATTGACGGTGAAGGAATTTTATTATTGTATCAGAAGCATGAAATGATGCTCAAGAAAATCGCTTCTACCTATCTTTCCTCCATTCAGGAGGTATTCCAGAAGCACGCCGGAGAGGGACTTTTGGTAAAGGTTGCGTTTGAGGAGGATGTTTCTGACCATTTGGTGGATTATTGGAAAATTGGCGGCGGAAAACCATCTGCGCCGGTTTTGCAAGATACTGCAGAAGATACACCCACGCAGCCATCCAATCCGGCACAGTCATCCGACCCGCTGGATACCCTGTGTGAACAGTTCCCCGAAATCGTGGAGCTGACCGATGAGAGTGATTTTGTACACTATGAATCGGAAAACTTTGAACAAACAGAAATTGACGAAGATTCTGAGGATGAGCATGAATCAGACCAATTTTTAGAACCACATGAAAAAGAAGAAGAATAAAAAGGAGAATAAAAAAATGGGAAAGTACAAAGGATTTTCAGGTTCGGGCATGAACCAGAACAAAAACATGTCAAGTGTGATTAAGCAAGCACAAAAAATGCAGGAAGAAATGGAACGTGTACAGGCTGAAATGGAAGAAAAGACCGTTGACGCAACAGCTGGCGGCGGTGTTGTTTCTGTTACTGTAAACGGCAAAAAAGAACTTCTCTCCATCAAAATCAAGCCGGAAGCAGTTGATCCGGACGATGTAGAAACCTTAGAGGATCTGGTTATGGTTGCTGTGAACGAAGCAATCAAAAAGGCTGACGATATGATGACCGAGGGCATGAGCGAAATTACCGGCGGTCTCAACATTCCGGGCTTGTTCTAAAAAGAAAAAAAGGGGGGCGTTGCAATGCAGCTGCCCCTTTTTATAAAGCGATTTCAGATTTTAATTTTATAAAAGGGATAAAGGAGACTCACTATGCACGCAGTTCCTATTGAGGTTTTAATTGAAAAATTTGAACAGCTTCCAGGCATTGGCAGAAAAAGTGCCGAGCGGATTGCTTTTTATCTGTTGGATTCCATGTCCCGGCAGGAGGTTCAGGAGATGGCAGACAGTATTCTGCACGCAAAAAGCTCCATTTCTCTTTGCCCGGTTTGTCAGAATTTGACAGATGTTGCACCTTGTCATATTTGCTCCTCCCCCAAACGGGACCGCAGTCTCATCTGTGTGGTGGAGAATCCGAAGGATGTTGCAGCAATTGAAAAGACCAACGAATTTCATGGCGTTTATCATGTTCTGCATGGGGCGCTCTCTCCGATGGACGGTATTTCGCCTGAGGATTTGAAAATCAACGAGCTGTTGTTGCGTCTTAGCACCGAGCCGGTTTCGGAAATTATTATGGCAACCAACCCGACGGTCAGCGGAACAGCAACAGCGGTTTATCTTTCCAAGCTGTTACAGCCGATGGGCGTTAAGGTAACCCGGATTGCACACGGCATCCCGGTTGGCGGTGATCTGGAATATGCAGACGAGGTAACACTCATCAAAGCCTTAGAAGGCAGGCAAGAAATGTAATGAATATTTGTAGGGGGATGTTTAAAAAGGCACCGAAATTACGCTGCTTAAGGCGTGGTTCGGATATCTCCTGTCACCCTATGTTTAAACCTCCCCGTTTTTTTGCAAGAATTGTAAAAATTCCCACAACATTCGGCAATAATTCACTATATTTTCCCCTTTATTAATGCTATAATAGAGTCAACAAAGAAAAGGGAGGCTTTTTCATGGTACAAGCTGAAAAAACAATTTTTATCCACGATGATACCTATCATTATACCGCCGCCTACTACACAACCAACAAATGGGTAGATGCCGACACCCTGGTACTCTCCCGTTCCGAAAGTGAAACCATAGGTGCAATGAAGCCGGAGGCTTGTGAACTGGTGCTGTATTCCTGCAAGGATCAGTCCATGAAGGTTATATGCAATGATATCACAAACTTTAATTCTTATGTTGTGCATCAGAAGCTGGTCTATTACACCAACCGGACACAGCTTCGGTGCATTGACCTTGATACCGGCGAAAATCGTCTGATTTACGAAAAGGACTTCGATGAAATTGAAGCCTTTGGTGGTCCACAAATCACCAACGACGGAAAAACCGTCAGCCTCTATGCAAACCGGGAGGATTTCGGTGGCTTCTTCTTTACGGTAGACACACAAACGGGCCGTTCCCGGAAACTGCTCACCAAGCGGTTTGAAAGCCCGTTCCATTTTGCAAACCATGGCATGATTTGCCCGGAAAACCCGGATTTATTATTCTTTGCACATGAAGGAAACACCTTTTATATTTCCAACCGGCTTTGGCTCTATGATGCGAAAACCGATAAAGCCTGGAATCTTGCAAAACAATCTTTGAATCAGTGCGGAAATTTAGGTGACTGCTTCGGGCACGAATCCTGGGCATACGACGGCAAGGGAATGTATTTTGTGAAATACCACTGCTCCCCGACTCCGCCCACCGGCATCTGCTACGTGGATATTGGAACCGGAAAGCACGAGCTTTTATATACTTCCTACAATTACTGGCACGTTGGTTCTTCACAGGACGGTCGCTTTTTGCTTGCTGATACCCTTGCCCCCGACCACAACGAGGTTGTTGTCATCGATCGGGAGGACGGAAGCGAAACGGTGATTGACCGTGTCAAAGGGAAAGCACACCCTGCCCATCCGCATCCGCAGATGTCTTTGGACAATAAAAAAGTTGTCTATACTGCGCTGGATGATGCCGGCAGAACCGGTGTAAAAATTACGTTTTTAAAACAAAGCAGCTTCGCCGCAACCGCTCTATAAAATCATTTTGTACTTGAAAGTGACACAGAGCGGTAAGAAGAAGCAGAATGCTTTGTTTCGCCCATGTGCGTTTCCGCCATTGGCGGAAAATTTCGCACGGGCATTCAATTCTTTTTGCTTTATAGGAACGCAGTTTCCTATAAAGGAACAAACTCCTTAACACAGGCATTGATACCATCCGGACAGCACTTCACAAATAGGAAAGAATTACCGAAGAGGCGGTGTAAAAACACAAGGTTTCTACACCGCCTCTTTCTTTGTCCTTACAGGACCATTTTTATTTTTGTTTTTCTTCTTCTCTCTTCTGTAAAAGATTCTTGATTCTTTTTACCGGCAGCAACAACTGGCTGATGGTTTCATCATGATTTAAGGTATCAATCAGAAGTGAAATATACTTGGACATATCAACCTCACAGTACCAGTCTCTTTCCGCAAGACCGGGCAGACGATAAATCAGATTAGTGGTAAAGATTTTATTGATAATACCGTTTTTGTAAGCTTCATCAAACTTCTCCAGACCGTTACAGAACAGACCAAATGCAGTGAACACGAAGATTCTCTTTGCGCCCTGCTCCTTCAATTTTCCTGCCACATCCAGAATTGACTCTCCGCTGGAAATCATATCGTCTACAATGATAACATCCTTGCCGGTTACCTCACGGCCTAAGTAAACGTGTGCTTCAATCGGGTTCTTACCGTCTACCACAACTGCATAATTCCGGCGCTTATAGAACATACCCAGATCAACACCCAACACAGAGGAATAGTACATACATCTGTGCATTCCGCCTTCGTCCGGAGAAATCACTACAATATCTTCCTTGTCAAAGGAAATATCGGGCACTGCTCTTGTAATTGCCTTAATCATCTGATAGGTTGTCTGTACATCGTCAAAGCCGTTTAACGGGATTGCATTCTGTACACGCGCATCATGCGCATCAAAGGTAATAATATTGGAAACACCCATCTGTACCAATTCCTGCAAAGCAGTTGCACAGTCTAACGATTCTCTGGCCATACGGCGATGCTGTCTGCCTTCATAGAGCATCGGCATTACAACGGTGATTCTTCTTGCCTTACCGCTGATTGCGGCAATCACACGCTTCAAGTCCTGGAAATGGTCATCCGGGCTCATGTGATTTTCCTGCTGATACATCTTGTAGGTCACACCATGATTGAATACGTCGCAGATGATGTAAACATCATGACCACGGACACTTTCCTTAATCACGCATTTTCCTTCACCAGTTCCGAAACGCGGGCAATTGATATGCGTTACATAAGTATCAATCTCTTCATACTCTTTTCTGAACTGCTTGAGGTACCAGTCAATTTTACCGGTAATTTCCTCACAACCGCGCATACTGATAATGCTTAATTTTCCGACAATAGGTGTATTTTTCATTTCTTCCTCCTTGTGTTGCACTGCACAGATAGATTCTATTTTATTTATACCATATTTTTGTCCCTTTTTCAAGGGCTGTACGCAAAAGATTTTATTTTTTGTAAAACTGGGACAGAAAGAACCATATTTCGACACAAAAATTGGTATCTTTCATGATGTAAAG
>SVJN01000014.1 GCA_015068965.1 Oscillospiraceae bacterium | reverse complement strand
CACATCATAACACAAAGCCCGTCCTTTTTCAATGCACAAAAGAGGAAACTTTCGTTTTCTTCTTTTGTTCAAATCAGCAAAAAGTCATTGACTAAAAATCCGATTTCGTGTATAATAGAAGTATCTATGTAAGTTTTTACGACGGCTTTTGCCGATACTATAATGAGGTGATAAAAGAATCATGGGAAATGCGTATTTTATGGTGGTTTTAGGAATTTTACTGGCGAAGTGTATCGGTTTTTACCGGGACATGGTGTTTGCCGGGGTATTTGGGACAGGCGTAATGGCAGACATCTATTTCCAGGTATTCGGGCTGGTGAATCTGATTTTTACCGGAATCGGGGTTGCCCTTTCCACGTTGGTGATTAAAAATATCAATAAGGCAGAAAACGCCGGACATGAAAAGGCATATGCCGCACAGTTTTTGCGAAAAGCCTTTTTCTATCTGCTGATTGCGGTCGGTGTGATGGCACTTTTTGCAAAGCAGATTGTCGCAATTGTGCTTCCGAATCTGACCGGTGCTGATTTACAGTTAGCCATCAATATGATGTATGTGATGCTACCGTCCCTGATTTTTGTGGTCATTGCCTATATCATTTCAGGACTGTTACAGAATGAACGGGTTTACTTTGTTACTGCGATTATGAGTCTGCCCTTTAATGCGGCAATCATCCTTTCGTTATTTGTGCCGGAGGTTTCGATTTTTACCGTCGGCATAGTCACCACAATCGGTTGGTTCTTACACATTGCAATTTTACTGCCCTCCTTCTACAAAAAGGGATACTCCCTCTTGAAAAAGAAGGATTCCGCCCTGGTAAAAAGCGGCAAAAACATGGAAATCCTCTGGATATTCATTTCCAACATGATGTTCCAGCTTTGCTTCTACACCGACAGAGCCTTTGTCAGCGGTGATGCAGGCATGGCATCCACCTTTAATTACGCATCCAATCTGTTTATCACAATCTCAAGTGTGTTTGTGGTGGCAATGTCCACCGTGGTATTCCCTGCCATTTCCAAGAATTACGAGGAGGGAAATATCGACTATGTAAACGACCTTCTGCGCTACATCATCCGGATTATGGCGGCAATTTTCCTGCCCTTCTTACTGGTGATTGCCCTGTTCGGACCGGATGTAATCCGCCTGATTTACGAGCGCGGCTCCTTTGATGCAGATTCCACCCGGGCGGTTTCCTCGATTCTGATGATTTACAGTCTCGGCATTTTAGGCTATGTTTCGCAGGAGCTGTTCAACAAAATCCTCTACTTAGCCGTAAAATACCGCTACTGCGTGATTGGTACGGTGGTTGTGGTGGCACTCAATGTCATCAGTAATATTCTGATTGTAAATACCACCGCCGAGGCACCGTTTGCAGAGACCGGACTTTCCAATGTTGCTTTCGGGGTTGCGGTTATTACCTCGGTTCTGCTGACCGGCTATGCAATCCTGATTGCACTCGGCATCCGCAAGGTGGTTGGTGCTTACTGGAAAAAGGATTTACTCGCAGATATCGGAAAAATTTTACTCTCCGGCATGCTTGCCCTTTTGGTCTATGTCGGATTTAACACTCTGTTACCCGGATTTACACACGGATATGTCACCTTTATCCTTCCACTTTGTGCCTGCGGTGCGGTCTATCTTGCATCGCTGTTCGCAACCGGTGTACTGATGAAGCTGATAAAAAAAGAAAAACGAGGTTGAACATTATGAAAAAATTCGTTACAAATTATATCCCCTATCTTTTGCTTGCGGTTATGCTGATTGCGCTGATTCCCAGCATCACCAACCGGATTTCTCATGAGGAGGGAAACAAAAATGTTGTAATTTCCCTGCTCTATAATGACATCCGCAACAAGCTCTCGACCGAGCATCTGGATGATACCCTGGAGGAATACAAAAAGGCAGGCATCAACACCATCTCCATTATGGAGGACGACATCAATTCGATGGTCGCAAGAGGTGATATTACAACGATTAAATATAATATGCTCCACCACCGCTATGACTGGGAAAGCGTGGAAATGGCAGAAATGATTGAGAAAAACTGCCCCAAGGTTACCTACGACAGTCATGTTGTGATTGCCAGAAAAAAACACACCAAGGAAAAGCTCCGCTACATGATGCCCAGAAAGTACACAGAGGACGATTATGCCTTTGCCGGCACCTATGACGGCATGGATATGTACATTCTATACGATGGCAGAAAGCAGTTATGGGATTATGCAGTCGGCTATGACGAGGACGAAATTCAGAGCTTTATCGACCGTGGTTTTCATGTCGCCTTGATTTTCAAGGTAAAGAACTATGCAAACACCGAGTACTTAGAGGATATCGACCGGATTGTAAAGAAATTTGATATTGAATATCTCAATATCAAAGAAGATGCTTATAAAGCTGACCCGGAGGATGTGATTGAGGAAAACTACAAGGGACTTGCAAAAATCATTAACAAAAATGACATGACGCTGGTAGTGACCGAAAATACCGACCAGCTTTCCAATCAGAAATGCTTAGGCTATGCACATATTTTTGACGAAACCATGAAGGGGAGCAAAAAGGTAATCCGTGCTTACGAAACCTATGACGATTCCCAGGTGGACGAAAGCTTCTATCTGTACAGATGCGCACAATATTTTAATTCCACCATCGACCGGAATATCCGGTTCATTACCGTCACTCAGGTAGCGCCCAAGGAAATTTCCTACTTAAAATGCTCGGAAAATACCCTGAAGGCAACCAAGCTTTATAAAGAAAAAATCGAAGCACTCGGATTCCGTGTAAACCAGGAAACAACTCCGATTGACTATACTGCAGAAAAAACCAGAAATGCCGCAATCTGTGCGGTGATTATGGTGTTGTGTCTGCTTCTGATGTGGCAAATGATTACACGCATCAAGCTGCTTCTGATTACCCTACCGGCATTATTGATTGCCGGAGCAGCATTTGCCGGAACCTATATTCTGCCGGATGTACTGCTTTCGCTTTATCCGACGGCATTCTGCGTGATTATGTCCTGTTTTGCCATGACCGCAGTATTGTACTTTGTAAAAACGATGAAGGATCGCATCAGTCTCCCGTTACTCCTGCTTGGAACCCTGCTTCTGATGCTCGGCATTCTGTTTGCCGGTGCGGTTTGTATGGGCTGTATGCTTTCGGGAATTGACTACTACATCAACAACGAAATCTTCCGTGGAATCAAGCTTTCGCTGATGCTTCCGATTTTCTATACCACAATCCTTTACTACTTCCTGTTCCTGAAAAAAGCAAAAACAGGCGTACTTTCGGATATCAAGAAGGTATTCTCCGCCGAAATTAAGGTGTATTGGCTCTTAATCGGCGGTGTGATTGCCGCAGTCGGAATCTACTACATTATCCGAAGCGGAAACGTAAACAAAATCAGCGGCTTTGAACAAGCAATGCGCAATGCCATTACCGAAATTTTCCCGGCACGTCCCCGTACCAAGGAATTTTTGATTGGCTACCCTGCGCTGATTCTGTTTGTCTACTATGTAAAGAACTCGAAAATTGCACTGGTTCAATGGCTTCTGGCAATTGCGGCATCCATCCTCGCCGCATCGGTAACCAATAGCTTCTGCCATGTGTTTACCGATTTTTCCGTCATTGTCAGCCGTACCCTAAACGGCTTACTGATTGGAATTGGAGTATCGGTGTTTGCATATATTGCAAATATCATTCTGATTCAGCTTTTAAAGACAATCAACCGTAAATTAGACCAGAATACGGAGATGAGATAATGGCAGATATTTTAATATCCGGCTATCATGGCTTTAAAAACAGCGGTGACGAGGCATTGCTCTTTGCAATCCTCACCACCCTCCGGAAAATCCGACCGGATTTAGACGTGACCGTGCTTTCTAACACGCCGGAGGAAACGGCTCGGGTATATGGGGTGACCTCCATTTCCCGATACAATTTCTTCAAGGTCAGAAAGGAAATGAAAGCATCTAAAATGCTTCTGTTCGGGGGTGGAAGCCTTCTGCAGGATGTTACCAGCAGTAAATCCATCCTTTACTATTTCGCAATCATTTTCTTGGCGCAGATGTGTGGCATGAAAACCATGCTCTATGCAAACGGAGTCGGTCCCATCCAAAAAAAGCACAGCCGATATCTTGCAAAAAGAATTTTAAACCGGGTAAATCTGATTACCCTCCGGGACGATAAATCAGACGAGGAGCTCCGGAGCTTAGGCGTGAACAAGCCTGAAATTATCATTACCGCAGACCCGGCGTTTACCATTGAGGCACACGCCTCCCTTTCGGGACGGTACCTGACCAATATTGCAGGCGTTCCAAAGGATACAAAGCTTTGCATTGTTTCCATCCGGGAGTGGAAGCACTCCGCTCCGAATTTTTGCGACGAGCTGGCAAAGCTGTTAGATGATATGATAGAACACCACGGACTTTATCCGTTGTTTGTACCTCTGCAGTACCCTGCCGATTTAGAAATTTCCCGTCAGGTAATAGAGAAGATGCACCATAACGCCTATGTGATTAACCGTGAGCTTTCGGTGCCGGAAATGTTCTCGGTGCTTTGTGAGGCACAAATCATCATCGGAATGCGTCTGCATTCGCTGATTTATGCAACCACTTTGGAAATCCCGGCAATGGCACTTGTTTATGACCCGAAGGTGAGTGCATTCATGGAATCGTTGAATCAGCCGGATTGCGTAAATGTGGAAAGCTTCCGTTATCAGGAAGCAAAAGAAATTCTGAACCGGATTATCAGCGAACGGGAATTGCGGAAGAGTCAGCTTCATCGCACCAATGCGATTCTGAAAAAAACTGCAGAGGAAAATGCGACCTATGCAATTCAATTGTTGGATTCTTAAAAATTATAACAGAGGTGATGGTTGTTGAATAACGGTCAAAAATTACACATTCTGAAAAACTACACCAATGAACTGCCGGAATTTGCCTATAGCTACATTGTAGAATACTACAACGGCGAAAGCATTAACACGCAAATCGGCTACTGCATTGATTTGAAGGTTTTTTTTCATTATTTAAAAACAGAAGTGTTCGGGAATATTGCCGACATCAACGAGCTCACCACGAAGGATATCGACAAGGTGACGGTTTCTGATCTGATTCATTTTAAAAATTATTTAAAGGAATACACCGTGGAGAGTGTATCGGTCACAGGAAAGCCCATCAGCCGTACCTACCGCAATTCTGCCTACGGTGTCAACCGTAAGCTTTCTGCGGTGCGGGGAATGTTTATCTATCTTTATAAAACCGACCAAATCCGACAGAACATCACCGACAAGATTGATTTTATGAAGTTACATCAAAAAATAAAAAAACCGCTGACCGCACAAGAGACGGTAGCATTATTGGATGTCATCTATAACGGTGAAAAATATTTTACCGACCGTACCCTGACCGAATACAAACGCAGAAAGCTCCGGGACATTGCAATTTTTACCACCTATCTCGGCACCGGCGTGCGTGTGAGCGAGTTGGCATCGTTAAATGCCGAGGATATCGACTTTAACACATCTTCCTTCATCGTCCGCAGAAAGGGTGGCGACGAGCAGGAAATCTTTATGCCCCTGCAGGTGGAAAATGCCCTGACCGATTACCTGCGTATCAACGAAGAGGAAATCCGCACGAAAGGACCGCTTTTTACCAACCGAAGCGGAAAGCGCTTGGGGATTGCAGGCATTGAAAAGATGCTCAAAACCTACTGCCACACCGTCGGCATCATGCACCCGGACAAAACCCGTCCGCACGCATTGCGTAGAACCTTTGCCTGCCGACTTTTGGAGGACGGCATTGATATCAAGATGGTTGCGGAGCTGTTGGGACACAAGAATATTGAGGTCACACACCGCTACTACGCACAGTATAGCCAGCAGGCAAAAAAAGAGATTGTACAAAAAATCGTTGTCTATCCTGAGGACAAGATAAACAACGATTCCGAGTAAAAAAGCTTCTGATAGAAGCCCCGCCTGCGGGCGTGAGAATAAGGAAGCAATTTTGTTATTCCAGAAATTACAACATAAATGCTGTAATTTCCTATATAATAAAAACAATGTGGCTACGCCGCTCACTTTCGAGCGGTCGTAGCCTTTCTTTTTCGTCTGTTCATGTACCTTGACAAGCACATATTCTGATAACTTTATCTTGACTCTTCTGTATAAAATTCTCCGAATGTTAAAATCAACGGATAATCTTTTATGGCTATGTTTTTAAAATAATACAAACCGCTTCCGTTATCTTTCATTATTGTTTCGGGTAATTCATATATACTTCCGTCCATGGGATCTATGAGCCTTACTTTTCCTTTTACACCTGATATTTCAAAGGAAGCTGTTCCTTCATAATCTTTGACGGTAATCATGTCTGTTGTATTCCAGTAAACAAAGGCTTTCGCCCCGTTTTTCTTCTCCAGTCCACCGCATATTATTTCTTTGGCTTTACAGTCAAAACCGTCAATACGGTCTGATTTCATCGGTTTGATAATATGAGAAATATATACAGGATTTACATTTTCATCAAATATTGAACACATATTCTGCAACGCATAATATGACATTTTTTCCCGATAGGCTCCGATTACATTTCCGGTTTTTGGGTCAAAATCCGCTCCGAGCATTCCGAAATATCCACAGGTTGTGATAGGTGCGCCTTCTTTGGCATCAAGATTTTCCGCCATATCCACGCAAGAAAATACCGATGTGAATTTAACACCTGAAAGCAAATCTGAAATAACATGTCTGAGAAGATATTTCGTTTGCATTTGTTCATCGCATCTCACCCACGAAAGTGCACCGTTCCCTCCACTTTCAGACTGCGATCCGCATTCACCCTGAATGATTTCTGTTTTTTCACTTCCGTAGTATTTCAGCAACCCTTTGAGTGCCTCCACTCTTTGCAGGGCAAGCCCTTCATCATAGTTATAGATGTGATAAGATACCGCATCTGATATTGTAATGGTTCCTGCCGCAAATTCACGATTAAAATGCTCCATTGTGTCGTCATAATGCGACCCGGTGATTATTTTTGCAGACGTATCCGCCTGCTTTACCGCCTCTGCTGTTTTTATGCAAAACTCTGCATATTCTTCGGGATTCGGCTCAGGACGCCAGGTCCAGCCGCCCTCGGGTTCATTCCAGATTTCGTAATATGTAATTCTTCCTTTAAAATGTTCTGCCGTAGCCTTAACATATTTTAGCCAAGCCGAATATGCTTCTTCCGTTCTTATCGGAGGACACCCCACCGAACCGATGTATTCTTTGGCAAGCGCATCATAAATCGGATTTCCGTAGCACAAACACAGCCACGGCTCCATTTTTCTCTCAAGGAGGCTGTTAACCTGACTGTCCAGCCATGAAAAGTCATAAATCCCTTTTGTCCTTTCTGTTTTCTGCCAGCCAGACTGTAATCTGATCCATTTTACACCGATTGCTTTCACCTTATCATATGCCTTTTCGGGGTTGAACGAATCTCTGTCAAGCTTTTCCATACCAAGCCCTATTCTTGATTCTTTTATTTCTTCCGCACTTTTTGGTATAATCTTTCCTATTTTAGTTAATCTTTCCATATTGCACCTCAACATCACTCAAGACTTCTCTGCACTCCTCTGCCATGATAAAGCTTCCATCCGGACATTTGTTATTTCTGAACACAAAATGATCGGTATGACGGATTTGGGCTATTTTTACAGAATCCTCAAAAATGCAGTCTTCCACAAGTATATTTTTATGATAGTATTTTTCTTTTTCTGTAAATTCAACCTCACCGAAAATAGCGATTCTCGGTTCGTCATTGCTGTTTTTAAATACACATCTTCTGATTGTTACATCATTGACCGGACCGGATTCATACCAGTAGGTCGTATCTCCCGTAAATAACAAAGCTACATTTTTATTTGCAAACACGCAGTCCTCCACAACCGTTTTGTTTCGGCTTTGCAGGCGCATGGTACCACGGAATTCGCCAAAAGTACAATTCTGTATATATATTTCGGGTTGTGCCGAAATATTCTCGGCGGTATCATCAACCGAAATTCCGCTCGTGTCACCTTCTACCGTGAAATAATGTACGTGATTCATTTCATCAATCTCAACTCTTGTAATTTTCAGGTCAGTAACGGCTTCCTGCGTTCTTCCTCTGAAAACCCGAATGGTATCCCCTTCACAAAACAATTTGCAGTTGATGGACAAGCCCGCCGCCTTAGAGTACATTGTTAAAACATTCTTATTGATTTCCTTTACAGAGAAATAATTGTTATGGATATTTACGGTATCATCAAGAAGACCTTCCATATGGCAGTTTTTTATGATAAATTTCCCCGAACAATTAAAGCAATGTATCGCATCTGCATTGTTTGTTACCATTCTTCCGTTTCCTTCATAATCAAAATACATACTGTAACGGTCTATGGTGATGTTGTGCGTATGCATCCCCATGATTCCCATTGCACCGCCGTGAATCAGAATACAATTTTCAATTGCAATATCGCTTCCACCAACAAAGGTAAATGTATTTTTGTCACGCACCTCATGCGTGATAAGAAGAATATTGTTTCCGTTGTTATACTCCCATTCGGCAGGAAAATCACCGCAAATCGTCTGTATTCCGTCTTTTTCTTCTATGCTGAGCGGAAGAATGGGCATCGGCGGATTTTCATTCGGAAAAATCTCATCGCCAAAAAGTCCCAGAATGATACCATAGCTTTTTATATGTGTTTTGTCATACATCCACAGCAGGCAGTCAAATCTGTTCAGATTCTTTTGCCAACTTTCCGATTTTGCATATAAATACCCGTCTTTGATTTCATAGTCAAAGCCATCATTTATTTTAATCTCTATTTTTCCTTTTTCCACTGACAAAACATCCGCCTGCGTATAAAAAGGACGGTCATAATCAATTTTTAAATTCTTGATTGTAACATTTTTACAATTGATTAGTATAAACGGCACAATTCTGCCGTGGAATACAACTATTGCATGATTAAAATCCAGTACTGTATTTTCTAAATTTTCAAGCAAAAATCCTACTTGACATGATTTCCCCATACGTACCGACGACGAAAGTGCCTCCTTATTATCACAGAAAAAGGTATCTTCCAGATACACATCTATTGTCTGTTCCGATGCGATGTATTCTGTATCACTTTTAAATTTCATACCACTTTTTAAAATTCTCATGATTCGTACATCTCCTTTACTTTTATGGGGCCCATTGCCGGAATTGAAAATCCCGTATCGGTTGTGATATTACAATAAGCCATATGACCGAAGCCGTAGCAGATCATCGCTTCTTCCGGATTTTCTTTTACTTCTGTATATAAGGTGACGGTGTTTTTGTTTAAGCTTATTTTCTGAACCCCGAAATGTGGGTCGAATATTTTTGTAAAATCATTGCAGTCCGGAAACAACACCATAAATCCGGAAGGTCTTCCGTCGGACATCAGATTGTTTACATTTTTATAATGTATATCGTATATGTAGAAAAATGGTGAATACATTTCGTTTTTTCTGTAAGTAATTTTATACGGCACAGGAACATCTGCTCCACCCGCTCCGATCAGCTTTGCCATTGCATTTGCTCCTCTTACTCCCATTTTCTCTTGAAATTCTGACGAATAATGTATCAAATCATCATAATCCGCATCAGCCGCCGATACCGTAGTAAGAAATGGAATTTTATATTCGAGCAACCTTTGTTCCTCCTTGATTCTTGACCACTCAATGCCACTTTCCGGATTGTTGTATCCCGCAAAAGCATATTTTGCAATCTGCACCTGCACAAATGGCAACATACTGTTGTTCATATCTTCTCTGATATCAGATACGAATCGGAGCATTTTTCCTGTAAAATCGTTTCCGGCATGTGCTTCCGATTCCCCTTGATCCCAGAAGATTCCTCTTACACAGCTTCCCGTTTCCCGAAATCTTCTGAGCATGACCGAATAAAGACCTCCCTCTGTACTTTTTGACCACTCATCAAGCGATGCTCCACCCTTTGCACAAGCAACAACCGCCTGGGGAATACCCGTGATTTCATACATCCGTTTTGCAAAATAATATCCCGGACCTACTGCTCTTTTTCTGACCGGTTTCCCGTTATATACGCCGGGGTTCTCCGTCTTCCACACGGATTCTTTTCTATACTTCTTCCACGCACCCCCGATGCATTCATCCGGAGAAAGCCACGGCTCGTGTGTTACCGGAACCGCCTTATCCCAACGTCCATCAAGATAATAGCATCGTATACTGTCCGAAGCATTTTTGCTCTCATAATCTGTTTTTTCCGTCTCACAGCCTGCACCCTCCATGTTCGATTGTCCGGCAAGAATCCACAAATCTCCCACAAAGAGATTGGTAAAGGTCTGTTTTGATGTATTGTCAGAAATTTCTATTTTGTAAGGGCCACCAACGGGAATATCCTTTAGAATCCATATTCCCTCTGACTCATTTTCCAAAGCTCCGTATGATATATGCGGCATTGCGTCAAACTCACAGTAAAGCCTTACCTTGCAGGCTTCGGTTTCTGTATCCCGTTGCAGAAGTGCACCGCTTTTGATTCCTACAATTTTCATCATTTCCCCCCCTTTTCGGTCAGTTTAAAAATCCAAACCGTTCAAAATATCGTGCAAAAAGATTCTCTCCGTTTAAGGCTACACTTTCCGACATTCTGTTTTCTTCCTTCGTATAATCACCACACAGAGAAATCAGATATAAATACTGTGCCCGACGCAATTTCTTCGCTTCATCCATAAATGGAATAAAGAATGGTGTTGTTCCGAAATATCCGTTATCCTCACCATACTGTATTTCATTCCACTCACGCAGATATTTCGTAATCAGATGCTGAGCCTTGGTCGGTTCTTCCAGATGCTCAAAGGCTTTCGCCTGCCAGTACGGTAGTTCCTTCAGATGCATATGACTGAAATACTCAATTTTAATGTTCGCAATATATTCAAATATTTTATCTGCTTCTTCTTTTCGTCCCAGCTTTTCCAGACAGAGAGCCTCATGATATTTCAATGGTACAAGCTTGCAATGATTCCAGATTCCCGCCCCGAGTGATTGCGGCAAAATCTGCCCTTTTGCAAACAGCTCACAAGCTTCTTTGACATTTCCCTTATCATATTCCTGCTTTCCCTTTACCAGATATGCAAACATATACTGGTCTGCGATTGCGTGTTCTCCGCCTTCACATGGGACAAACGCATGGGACAGAAGCACCTTTAAGGCTTCCTCCGGCATAAAGCTTTGATTGTATGCTTTTGCAAGCTCGGTCAAAACATCATCACGGCTTGTACGGTAACTGCTTATCAGTTTTATTTTCTCCTGCGGATGTATGTTTAATTTATTCATCAGCACAACCGTTTCATAAAGGATTTCCTCATCATAAGGTCTTTCCCTGAGAATGGCTTTCATCATCTCAAGCGCTTGTTCTTCCCGGTTCAGATGGCTAAAATAAGCCACTGCAAGATTTCTTTTTGCAATATAATGATCCCCGCTGTTTTTCCATAATTCTGCCGCCTTTTCATACTGAAGCTTATAATAATACAAACAGCCGAGGAGCATTTTTGCCCCCGGATCATCCGTTACAGAAATTGCATCCTCTAAGACTGCAATTTCCTCAAATCGCATCGGATAACACGGTCCCAATTCTGCTTTTTCCGCCCTTTCATACGCATCCGTTCCATCTGCGCCAATTTGTCTTTTAAAATATCCGAGTGCATAGTATAGAGGTTTGCTTCGGCAATCGGTGCGTTGTTGTTCCAAACAATCAAGAAGTGCTACCGCATCCTCGTATCTACCCATTGCAGAGAAATCAAATGCAATATCCAGGCAGGTCTGCACCGGATTACTGTCCATCCCGGCATACATCGTTTCGTCACAGGATAAAAATCGCATCATGAAATCCAGCTTATCACCTTCTATATGCCTTTTGATGATTGCTTCCGTTTTCTGCCCCAATTCCCGTTTTGCAATCACCAGGCAGGCGGTTGCAAGATTGTTTTTTCTGCCGTAATCCAGGGCTTTTTCTGCATGATTTACTGCTTCTGTATAGTTTTTTCGCTTGATATCAATAACTGCAATACGTGTCATTGCCTTTGCCACACAATCTGCCGCCCAGGATGCCTGATAGTAAAAATCATATGCCCGATCCGCATCACACCGAAGCTCGGCAATTCTACCCATTACATAATAGGCTTCACCACTTTGTAACCGTTTGTTGAAAATGGTAAGTGCCTCTATAGCACGTTCTGCATATCGTTCCGCTTCCTCCAGACGGTAGTTGTTTAATTCAAATTTTGCCATTGCAATCAGTGACGGGATATGATGAATATTACGTTTTAAGGCTTCCCTCCAATATGCATCAGGGCGTGTCGCCGGATCTCTGTACTGCTGAATATGTACCCCGGCAAGATACAAATCATCCGCACAATTCATCTTTGCCGCCATGGGCATATCCTCAATTACCTCTGGCATGACAAATCGATGAAAATTTTGTTCCGTATATCCGGCAACGGTTTTTCCGTTACATTCGACTAAAATGGTCACATATTCCGGAAGTTCTTCTATGACCGTTTCAAAAACGGTATCGGGGGCAAAATCTTCCGTTGTTTCAAAATAAACCTTTTGATTATCGTAGATTTTTATCGTTGCTGAGCGATAAATCTTGGTGGTCTGCATTCTGAAGCAATGATGCTCCCGATCGAGCGAAAACGCACAATTCAGATTTGCAAAGGTGGGGCTTCCGATTTTCGTAATCGGATACCAGTATTGGGAAAACTCCTTGGTTTCATAGGGTGCAAGCCATGAAAAATCCGGCTGGTTATCCGAATAAGAGCCTGCCATCAATTCCGCATATGCTCCATCCGTATCCGTCAATGCATTTTCCCATGATTGGGACAACTGACCATACGCCCATGTAAACATCTTCTTTCCCACCGAGACATGATGGTCTCCTATATGAACCACACCACACTCTTTTCCATAATCATATCCGCCAAAAAAATCATACGCCGAAACACAGGCAAAGTACGAGGTTGCCTCTCGAGTGTTCTTATGCCATGAAATGTCCCGGTCGGTATCCATCGGAATGCCGTTATATACACCATTACCGGCAATCGGATATGTTGTTCTTGATTTCAGATAATGAAAATTCACATAAGACACATCCTGCGGAAAGAAAATGCGGTAATTTTCATTCACCGGAACTGCTGCATTTTCCCACCACAAAAACGATTTTTCCAAAGGCGTTCTGTTGTACAGTCTCATTCTTGTCTCAAATGTTGTCTCTTGCGGTCGCAGGATGATGCTCACCATGCCTTTCATCCGGTCTATCGGATCATGCTCCGACAAATGACAAGCCGCACCTCCGTCGGGTAATTCCTCAATCTCAAAATCACATGGCATAAATCCCGATGCACGATGATGGAACGGCCAGTTAAATTCAACACCACCGGAAATCCACGAACCTAAAACACCAATCAATGCCGGTTTTATTACGTGCTGCTTATAAAAATAATCATATCCGGTCGTTTTATCCAAAGCAGAATAGATTCTTCCACCGATTTCGGGTAAAATCTCAATTTTGATATATTCATTTTCCAGAACAACCACAGTATATTCTTTCTGAATCTTATTTTTGCGATCCACCTGCATAACAACCTTATTGGGGTACGGGTATCCGCTTGTCCGCTGATGTACTCTATTCTCGGCAAACATCGGCAGTTCTTCCGCCGGTGGTTCCGGATATGTAGGAATTGTTATTTTTTTCACATTTATTTTTACCTGGTTCATCTTCTATTCCTCCTTTTCTATCTTGATTATACTATATTCCTTTTTCCAAATATATATAAATCTTACTACATTTTGTCATTATCTTACGATTTTATTGTTTTTTTGATTTCAATGTGTTATAATGAATCAAAATCCCAATCAGGAGGCGTATTGTATGAAAACAGGTCACATATCATCCTTCGGTACATGGAACTCACAAACAGACCGCCACGGAAAGGTATCACTTACCGAATACCGGGATGTGAATTTTTTTGAATTTGAGTTTATCATCTCCGGCACCTCCACCATATATATAGACGAATCAAGCTATCCTGCTTTTCCCGGAATGCTGATTGTATCAAAGCCGGGGCAAAAACGTCGCCGTATGCATCATTTCAAAACATATTTCCTTCATCTGGACATTGACAAAACCTTTGAATACTATGATATGCTCAAAGGTCTGCCCGACTGTATCTACACATCTACGCCGAATATCTATGCTGTTTTTTTCAGTGAAATGATCCACTTTCTGATTGAAAACAACAAAGACACAGATAATATATACTTTCATTCAAAATTTTTGGATTTTATCTATCATCTTCACGCAGATTCAATCAATAGCCAAAGGCTTTTAGGCTGTACCTACCATCTGCTTCAGACCGTCAACACAGTAAAGAATTATATCACGGCAAATTACCGAAATAAGATTACGTTGTCCGATTTGTCCAAAATCACAAATTATTCACCAACCTATCTCCAAAGTCTGTTTACCACAGCAACCGGGATGTCTCCTTGCGAATATCTGATTGCAGAACGTATCAAACAAGCAAAGCTTCTTCTGATGCATAGTGATATGCCGATTTCAGAGATTGCCTATGCCTGCGGTTTTTCTTCCCAGTCATATTTTACAAAAATATTTAAAAAACACCTCTCGTGTACACCCATGGAATACCGCCATATCGTTTCACCCATATACTGAAAGAATGAAAAAAAGCATTATCTCAGTAAGTGTTTTTCACAAACCGAGACAATGCCCTATATTTAAGAGATTTCGAATCATGATTCTAAATTCAAAGAAGGAGTTGCATTCAAGCGAAGGTCCGCAAAATCCTGCTTCAGATAACCGTAATAGCCGGCACAAGCAATCATAACGGCGTTATCGGTACAAAGCACGGGAGGCGGAAAATAGAGCTGCATCCCTTCTTTTTTTGTCATGTTTTCCATTTTTTCCCGCAATGCAGAGTTGGAAGCTACACCGCCGGCTAATGCAACGGTTTTTAAACCGCACCGCTTTGCCGCTTCAATGGTATGCTCACATAAAACGTCGGTGACGGCATCCTGAAAGCTTGCTGCAATATCAGCCTTTACAATTTCTTCTCCCTTTTGCTCTGCCTTATGCAGATAATTGATGACTGCGGTTTTTACACCGCTGAAGCTATAGTCCAGAGAATCTCCATCCATCCGCACACGAGGAAATTTCACCGCTTCGGGGTTTCCTTCCTTGGCAAGCTTATCAATCAAGGGACCGCCCGGATAGCCGAGTCCCAACACTCTTGCAATTTTATCAAACGCCTCACCTGCGGCATCGTCCCGGGTTCTTCCCAGAACCTTGAGCTTATCATAAGCCTCTACCGCCACAATATGACTATGACCGCCCGAGGCAACCAGGCAGACAAAGGGTGGCTCCAGCTCCGGATGTGCCACAAAATTTGCCATGATATGCCCTTTGATATGATGCACCGGAACCAGGGGCTTGCCGGTTGCATAGGAAAGTGCCTTTGCCGCAGACACACCAACTAAAAGCGCACCCACCAGACCAGGACCATAGGTCACCGCAATCGCATCAATGTCAGATAACGTAACACCGGCTTTTTCCAATGCCTCATCAATGACAGCATCAATGCTTTCGATATGCTTTCTGGAAGCAATCTCCGGCACAACACCACCATAAATTTTATGCAAATCAATCTGTGTATTGATTACATTTGAAAGCACTTCTCTCCCGTTTTTAACCACCGCTGCCGCAGTTTCATCGCAGGAGCTTTCAATTCCCAAAATCAAACAATCCATATACTTCTCCCATATCCATTGTCATAATCAGCGCATCCTCGCGCGGATTTGTATAGTAATTTTTTCGCATTCCGATTTGCCGGAATCCGTATTTTTCATATAAGGAAATCGCCGCCTGATTGCTTTTTCTGACCTCTAAGGTCATCAGAACAAGCGCTTGCTTTTTTGCACATTTGATTACCGTTTCCAAAAGCTTTTTTGCAATCCCTTGTCTGCGATAATCCGGATGCACCGCTATGTTGGTAATATCCCCCTCATCCGCAACCTGCCAGTAACCGCAATAACCAACGGTTTTTCCGGCATCCTTTGCCAGATAGTAGACTGCGATTTCATTCTTTGCCTCGTCCGAAAAGGATTTTTCTGACCAGGGTGTTCCAAAGCACAGACGGTCAAGCTCGGACAATGCTTTTGCATCCTCCGCCGTAATCGGCACAATCTCTATCATTCGGAATGCTCAATCCTTTCTGCAACACGCTTTACTGCCTCAAAAATCTGTCCGGCACAAACGCGGTAAACCTCCGCACTTCCGCCAAAGGGGTCTGCAATTTCCCCCGAAAATCCTGCATATTCCGAGAGGGTATAACAGTTTTCTATCCCGGACAATGCGGCTTTATGTGCGCTTGTCATGGTCAGAATCAAATCGCATTGCGTTAGCAATTCGCTTGTGATTTGCTTTGCACGATGACCGGACAAATCAATACCGTATGCTTGCATGGCAAGGATTGCACCCTCGGTTGCAGGTGCACCCTCCTGGGCATAAATGCCTGCCGATTCAATCCGTACATCCAGATTTTTCTCCATTGCAAGCTGATTCATCAGCACTGCCGCCATCGGACTCCGGCAGGTATTTCCGGTACAGACAAACAGAATGTTCATAGCTCCTCCGTTACTCTACATGAATGACATGATTTCCTGCCGATTTATACAAGCGGTTCTGCACAGCAAGTCCAAACCCGTCGTCAATCGAAAATTCTGCAAAAATCTGCTTTACGCCCAAGCGGTCAAACTCACGCAGGGCATCAAACAGCTTTTGTGCATAGGCACGGCTATCCACACCAACCGACAGCACAACATCGGCATCATAATCCTTTTTTCCCAGACAAAGCACACCGACCGGCTTTTTTTCGTTGGTGCGGAGTGCCTCGCAAATTTTTTCATACACCTTGTCCGGTTCCCCCTCAAACACAACCACATCTGCATCGGGTGCATAGTGTCGGTACTTCATACCGGGACAACGTGGCTGTTCGGCGGCACCAACTGATTTTAAAATATGCTTGTCCAACCGGACACTGCCAAGCACCGCAGAAATTTCCTTCGGGGTAACACCGCCCGGACGAAGAATAGTCGGATACTCCCCGGTCACGTCAATGACAGTGGATTCTAAGCCGACACTACATTCGCCGCCGTCAATAATTGCATCCACACGACCGTCCATATCGACAATCACGTGTTCTGCCTTAGTCGGACTCGGTTTTCCCGAAAGATTGGAGCTGGGCGCCGCAATCGGAACACCGCTTGATAGAATCAGCTCTCTTGCAATCGGATGCGACGGAATCCGCACCGCAACGGTGTCAAGACCTGCCGTTACAACCTCCGGAATTTCGGGACGTTTTTTTAAAATCACCGTCAACGGTCCCGGTGAAAAGTGGGCAAACAGCTTTTCTGCCGCCTCGGGAATTTCTCTTGCAACCGTTGCGACATCCTTAGCATCTGCCAGATGCACAATCAACGGATTATCTCCCGGTCTGCCCTTTGCCCGGAAAATGCCCGAAACCGCCTCTGCATCCAGAGCATTCGCACCCAGACCGTAAACCGTTTCGGTCGGAAAGGAGACCAGACCGCCATTTTTTAAGATTTCTCCCATCTCCCGAATCAGGGACTTGTCCATTGCTTCGGGATTGATGACAACCTTTTTTGTATTCATACAATCACCATAATTTCTCAGCTTTTAATAGATTCGAGCAGGCTATGCTTCAAATCCCACAGTTTCTGGGACATATCGACATAATAGGTGTGCGGATTTTCAAACCGCTTGACCTCTTCCCACAAGCCGTCTACTTCCATTCTGCAGTATTCCTGCAGAACCTCCAACGTCGGAGATTCATACACACATTTACCCTTTTTAAACAACGGCTTTAACAACGGGCGTGCATAAAAATCGGTAACCGTTTTCCGCTTCCAGGTATGCTCCGGGTCGAAAATTTCCAGGGGCTTGGTATCGTCCACCGTTTCCCCGTGCAAGGTAATCAAATCGGCAATTGCCTTGGAATTCTCCCGGGAATAGAGGCGGTACACCTGCTTGAAGCCCGGCGTGGTAATCTTTGCAACATTTTCGCTGATTTTGATTTTCGGAATCAAAGCTCCGTCCTCACCCTCTACTGCAACCAGCTTATAGACACCGCCGAATACCGGCTCGGATTTCGATGAAATCAGTCGCTCGCCAACACCAAAGGAGGTAATTTCAGCACCTTGCATAATCATATCCCGGATAATATACTCATCCAGCGAATTGGATGCCACAATGCCGCAATCGGGGAAGCCTGCCTCATCGAGCATCTTTCTGCACTTTTTGGAAAGGTAGGTAATATCGCCCGAATCAATGCGGATACCCTTCGGGCGGAAGCCTGCCGGAACCACAACCTCATTGAATACCCGGATTGCATTGGGAACACCGGATTTTAGTACATTATAGGTATCTACCAAAAGCGTACAGCTCCCGGGATAGTTCTTTGCGTAGGCATAGAACGCATCATATTCTGAATCAAACAACTGTACCCAGCTATGCGCCATTGTTCCGAGTGCCGGCACACCGAAATCACGGTCTGCACTTGCGCAAGCCGTTCCGACACAACCGCCGATATATGCCGCTCTGGCGCCCATTACCGCCGCATCTGCCCCCTGTGCCCGACGGGAGCCAAACTCCATGACCGGACGACCGCCTGCTGCACGGACAATCCGGTTCGCCTTGGTTGCAATCAGGCTCTGATGATTGATGGTCAGAAGCAGCATCGTTTCCACCAACTGTGCCTGTACCACCGGACCTCTGACCGTTACAATCGGCTCACCTGGGAAAATCGGAGTTCCCTCCGGGATTGCCCAGACATCACAACAAAATTCAAAGTCCTCTAAATACTTTAAAAATGCCTCGTCAAAAATATTTTTGCTCCGGAGGTAGGAAATATCCTCCTCGGTAAACTTCAGATTGTTCAGATACTCAATCAGCTGCTCCACACCTGCCATGATAGCAAAACCGCCGTTATCCGGATTTTTCCGGAAAAACATATCAAAATATGCAACCTTATCCCGGAATCCCTCCTGCAGAAAACCGTTTGCCATTGTAAACTCATAAAAGTCTGTGAGCATAGTTAAATTCGGACGTTGTTTCATTTGTGTTTCCTTCCTTTCTCAATTTGAAAAAAAGAGGGTAAAACCCCCTTTTTGAAATCTTTTTTAAAACGAGTTTCCTCCTCCACGACGATAACCGCCGGAGCGCTTGGAATCATTACTGCGCCGTAACGCCTGCATCTTTTCATCGCTGTCCTGCTTGAACTTGCTAAGCTTATCCTCAAAGGATAAATCCTCCTGCGGCTTGCTCCAGTCAATTTCCGCCGGGCGAATCGGACCGGAGGGTTTTTCTGGTGCCGGTCTGGGTGCTTTTTTCGGAGCTTCTGCCTTTTTGATGGAAAGGCTGATTTTTCCGTTCTCGTCAATTTTTACAATCTTTGCTTTGACAACATCGCCGACCTTGATATGGTCGTGAATATTCTCCACATAGGTCGATGCAACCTCGGAAATATGTATCAGACCGGTTTTGTTATCCGGCAGAGACACAAATGCCCCGAATGGCATGATATTACTTACCTTTGCTTCTACAATTTCTCCTACCTCAAGCGCCATAATGACCTGTTTCCTCCTGCAGTATGCAATCTTTGGTTTATTTATTGTCCGGTGATATCAATAAACAGAATCTCATCCCGTTTAATCATTCCGAGCTTTTCTCTTGCAACTTTTTCAATATATTCATCCGTATCGACCTTGGTTTTCATTTCTTCGACCTCTTCGATACGTTGTTTTTCGTATTCAATTTTCCGGCGAAGCTCCTCAATCTGTTCTTCGTTTTCGATAATTTTCGGTTGCTGCATCAGGCCCTTTCCAATCATAAAAACACAAGCCAGTACAAACAGAATCATCAGAGGATTATAAATCGCCTTGGTTCTATTTTTCTTTGTCAGCATTTTGTTCCCTCAATTCAATATTTTCCGCTGGTTTTTTTCTGCACTTTTTTGCACGCAAAAACCAGTCCCATAAACTAAAAATAGGTACTATTAGAATTTTATACAATAATTGTGCCGGTGTCAAGAGTATTTTGAAAAAAACTTTAAAAATTTTCAATAATCGTCCAATAAACCATACAAATATTGTGCATACTACCCTACTTACCAGAAGAAAATACAAAATCTGTCCCAGAACCAGCCCTAAAATCACAAAAAAACGAAGGGAACCTGAATGCAGAAGATAGATGCCGGCACCAATCAGACCGGTCTCTGACATCCAGAACAGAAAATCGGAAATTCCGACCGAAACAACACCCCGAAAAACGGTTCTGTGCAATGCCCGGAAGCAGTCAAACAAAATTCCTGAGCCAACCCCCAGAAGAATCATTTGTAAAAATACGGTTGCCTGCTCGCTGATGGTCAGTATCATTACCGGAACACCCGTTCAAAAAAGCTATGCTTTTCCTGCTTTTTGCTATATTCCAGCACCGTAAATTTTCCTTCTGCCGTCAGCACACCGCTTTCCACATCCAACTTCTGAAGCTTTAGTCCCTCCCCTTTTAAGGACAGTCTTCCGAAGCAGGTGTCCAGCACCGCCAGGGTTTCGGAAAAGGTCTCTACATTCTCCACCCCCGAAACCGAAAACTTTTCCCGGTTTTCTAAGCACAGAACCTGCCCTCTGTTTTGCACGGATAGCTTTCTTTCCTCTGTCATATGCTACTTCCTTTCTGCACAAATGCTTTTTTCCATAACATATGAAAAAGCACCGGATTTTATGACAAAACCCGGTACAACTGCGATGCATCATTCTTTAAAACGTGTTCTGCAACTTCCAGAACCTCAACCTTGGTGACCCGCTCCCCTAAGTGGATTTCTAAAATATCGCCCTGCTTGACATCATAAGAAGCCTTTGCCACCTTGCCGTTTGCAAAGATTCTTCCGGCATCACAAGCCTCGTTTGCGATGGTTCTGCGCTTAATCAGGCGGGAAACCTTCAAATACTTATCTAATCTCATATTGCCTCCTATAAAGTAAAAAACGCAATTTCCTATAAAGGAACAAAGCAGCTTCGCCGCAACCGCTCTATAAAATCATTTTGTACTTTAAAGTGACACGGAGCGGTAAGAAGAAGCAGAATGCTTTGTTACGCCCATGTGCGTTTCCGCTATTAGCGGAAAATTTCGCACGGGCATTCAATTCTTTTTACTTTATAGGAACGAAGTTTCCTATAAAGTAAAAAAGAAAGTCTCCTGCAGATGCAAGAGACCGTTTCTTCTACAAAATTATTTGTTTACGATATCCTTTAAAGCCTTACCAGCCTTGAATGCCGGAGCCTTGGATGCAGCAATCTTGATTGCTTCGCCGGTTCTCGGGTTCTTACCGGTTCTTGCTTCTCTTGCTCTAACTTCAAAAGTACCGAAGCCTACGAGTTGTACCTTGTCACCTTCAGCCAATGCAGCGGAAATAGCGTCGATTGTTGCGCCTAAAGCCTTTTCTGCATCCTTCTTTGACAAACCAGCCTTTTCTGCGATAGCAGCTACTAATTCAGTCTTGTTCATTATCATTTCCTCCTAAAATTTGTTTAATTTATCAGGGCATCAAAAAACCCTTTTTATTCATTTTATCCCTTCTTTTGCTTTTTGTCAATAGTTTCTACGCAATTTTTTCCAAAATAAAGGGTTTTTATAACATTTTCACGATTTTTGCTTCACTTTTTTCCACAAATCGTCCATCTCTGAAGCCGAAAGTTCAGAAAAAACCTTATTTTGAGCCGTTGCAAGTGCCTCCATTTCGGAAAAACGGCGGACAAATTTATTGGTTGCCTTTGCCAAAGCGGTCTCGGGCGTGACCTTTAAATGCCGTCCAAGGTTCACCAGCACAAAGAGTAAATCTCCGAATTCCTCCTCGCACCGTTCTGCATCCATTGTCACCTCGCTGACCTCACGCGCCTCCTCTGCCACCTTTTCCAGAACGCCTGCTGCATCCTCCCAGTCAAAGCCGGCCGATGCCGCCTTCTTCTGCACCTTTTCTGCACGCATAAGTGCCGGAAGTCCTTTCGGAACATCCTCCATTGCTTCGGTTAAGGTGCTTTGCTTCTTTTCCTTTTTCTTGTTCTTTTCCCAGGTTGCCAAAGCCTCCTCGGCAGATGCCGCTTTTTCCGCCCCGAACACGTGCGTGTGGCGTGAAATCAGCTTGGTGCAGATTTCATAGAGAATATCATTAAAATCAAACGCACCCCGCTCCTTTGCAATCACCGCATGGAATGCCACCTGCAAAAGCACATCCCCCAGTTCATTGCAGAACATTGCATCATTGCCCTGGTCCAATGCATCAATTGCCTCGTAGGTTTCCTCAATCATATTCTTTTTGAGACTCTCATGCGTCTGCACCTTGTCCCACGGGCATCCGTTCTCCCCACGGAGCTGTACCAGAATATCCAATAAATCTTCGATTGTATATTGCTTGTCCATTTCCATCTCTCCTATCTTCCTAACCGGTATAAATCCTCAAAAAATTGCGGATAACTGATTTCCACACAAGCACCGTCATCCAGGGTGGATTCCCCGTCTGCGATTTGTGCAAGCACCGCAAGGCTCATTGCCATACGATGATCTCCATAGGTTTTAAATTCTGCACCCGAGGGTGTTTTTCCGCCCCGGATAATCATGCCATCCTCCGTTTCGGTGATGTCAATGCCACACTTTACAAACTCGTCCACCACCGCACGAATCCGGTTGGTTTCCTTGACCTTTAACTCCTGGGCATCACAGATTTCGGTTATTCCCTCCGCCGCTGCCGCCGCAACTGCCAGCACCGGTAATTCATCAATCAGACGGGGAATTAACGCACCGCCGATTTTTGTTCCGTGCAGAACAGAGGAACGCACCGTCAGATCTGCCACCGGCTCACCCGATGATAGTCGCTCCTGCTCCACCGAAATATCTGCACCCATCGCCTTTAGCACCTCCACAACACCCGAACGGGTTGGGTTCATGCCGACATTGCGGATTGTGATTTCAGAATTGGGTAAAATCGCACCCAAAACCAGATAAAATGCCGCCGAGGAGATATCGCCCGGCACCTCAAATTTCTGTGCAAAAAGCTCTTTTTCTCCGCTAACGGTCACGGTTTTTCCGTCCACAGTCAAATCCGCCCCCATCGCCTGAAGCATCCGCTCAGAATGATCCCGGGATTTTTCCGGCTCTGTTAAAACACATCTTCCGTCTGCATAGAGTCCGGCAAGCAGTAATGCCGTTTTCACCTGCGCCGATGCAACCGGCAAATCATAGCAAATGGCATGAAGTTTTCCCGGATGTATCGTAAGCGGACAAAAATCTCCCGAAAACTCTGCCCCCATGCTCCGCAACGGATTGGTTACCCTGCCCATCGGACGTTTGCGGATGGAGGCATCCCCGTCAAGCTCTGCCGGAAAGCCTTGTCCGGCAAGCAGACCGCACAAAAGCCGGGTCGTCGTGCCGGAATTTCCGGTGTAAAGTACGCCAGATGGTTGGGAAAGACCGTGCATTCCCTTGCCGTGTACATAAATCGTTCCCTTTTCTTCTGTAATTTCTATCCCAAGCTTTTGAAAGCAGGAAATCGTCGAAAGACAGTCTGCCCCCTTTAAAAAACCGGTAATTTCACTCGTTCCCTTTCCCAATGCACCGAACATCACACTCCGGTGTGAAATAGATTTATCCCCCGGAACAGACAGCTCTCCCCTTGCATAAGGAATCTTTTCAATCTTCATACTCAAGCTGTTTCACCTCGTAGCCACTAAAAATATCATAAAAAAAGTATATCACAAATAAACTGATATAGCAAGAAAAAATATACATTTTTCCGGGAGCTGACTATGGATACAAGAAAAAATTTCATTCACGGTGCGGTCATTTTAATGGCAGCAAATATTATTTCCAAGCTATTGGGAGCAGTTTTTAAAATCCCCCTGACCTACCTGTTAGAGGAGGAGGGCATGGCAATTTTCAACACGGCATTTAGTGTCTATGTGATGATTTTGTCCTTTACCACCTGCGGGATGCCGCTTGCAATTTCCAGAATGGTTGCCGGGGACCTTGCCAAAAACAAGCCGGGCGATGTCCGAAAAACCATCTGTACCGCTTGCCTGGTGCTGGGAATATCGGGACTTTTGGGAAGTCTTTTGTTGTGGTTTGGGGCAGAGTTCTTCTCACTTTCTATGAAGGATGCAAAGGCATTTTTTTCTATCCGCATGATTGCACCTGCCGTCTTTTTTGTTGCGGTCGGCACCGTCTTTAAAAGCTACTATCAGGGAAAATCCAACATGACACCCACCGCCGTCTCGCAGGTCATTGAGGCGGTCATCAAGTTAGTCGCCGGATACGGTCTGAGTGTTTACTATGCCAAACTGTCGGTAGAATATACTGCCGCCGCGGCAATTTTCGGGGTTACGGTCGGAGAGCTGATTGCCACCCTGATTCTGTGGCTGTTATGGCTTCCCGACCGGAAAAGACTGTCCGGCTATCCGTCCATTCGTCCGACTCGTACCATCATTTCGGATATGTTCTCTTATGCCGTTCCGATGCTGATTGCCTCGGGGGTCTCCTCTGCACTCAGCCTTGCCGATATTGCCGTCATCCGGAACGCCCTGACCGACATCCGCTTTACCCCCGAAACCGCCGAAGCATTTTTGCGACAGTATGCAAGCACCACCACACATTTTGATGCACTCTTATCCGAGCTTCGGATTTCGGAGGCGGCGGCACGCTGGCTCTACGGTGCTTATTCAGGATATGCGCTGACCGTGTTTCATCTGCCGGTCGGGATGCTTGCCGCCCTGGGAACGAGTATTCTTCCGATTATTGCCGGTGCATTGGCCGTCCGAAACCGGGAGCGTGCCGGACGGGCAATTTTTCTTTGCAGTAAGTTTTCGCTTCTGCTCTGCCTGCCTGCGGCGCTCATTCTCGGTCGTTACAGTGCTGAGCTTTTACATCTTTTGTTCCGGAACACCGTTTCTGCAAGACTTTTGTCCGGACTTGCACCCTGCCTTGTTTTTATCGTGCTTTCCGATTTGTTTATCACCGTTCAGCACGCCTCCGGAAGACTGATTGTGCCGTTTTTATATAGCTTTTTGGGGGATATTATCAAGCTGATTCTTGGAAGGTTTCTGATTCGTTGTCCGGAGTTGAATCTGTCTGGCGTGGTTATTGCGGCAAATATTTCCTATTTTGTGGTGCTTTTTTTCAACTACCTTGCCGTCCGACGGCAATTCGGCCTGCGGCTCATGTCGCTCCTTCCGAAGCCCTTGTGTTCGGTCGGAGTAATGTGGTTGGTTCTGCATCTGGTAGACACCCCCTTTCATATTCTGTTCGGAAACGATATCCTTGCTCTTTTGGCATCGCTTGCCGTTGGTGGGTTTTCCTATCTGCTGGTTCTGATATTCAGCGGTACACTCACTGCAGATGAAATCCACTTTTTCAAAAAAGGTTGACAATTCCAACGGTTTCGGGATATAATAAAATCAAAAAAAGGTGTGATACCATGCAAATTACAGAAGCACTCAAGAAAAGACGAACCATCCGGAAATTTGAACAGAAACAGATTCCTCATGCCATTTTGGAGGAATTGGTGGACTATGCCAGAATTTCGGCTTGCGGAGCGAATCTGCAACCCTTGAAATATATGATTCTTGACACTCCGGAATTATTGGAAAAAGTATATCCTCTGACAAAATGGGCAGGCTATTTACCGGACGGTGCACCCGGTGAAAACGAACGTCCAATGGCATACATTGCGATTCTGACCGACAAACAAATCAAGGAATCCAGCGAGGTGGATGCAGGCTCTGCCATCACCTCCATGATGTTAGGGGCAATGGAGCACGGTCTGGGAAGTTGTTGGCTGGGGGCAATCCAGCGACCTGCTCTTTTGGAGCTTTTCAAGCTTTCTCCGGAGCAGTATCAGCTTTCCTATTTACTTGCACTCGGTTACCCGGCACAGCAGTCGAAAACCGTTTCTTTTTCAGGCGATGTCCGCTATTATCCGGATGAGGACGGCTCACTTTGTGTACCCAAACGCAGTATGGAGGAAATCCTCCTCCCGCCCCCGGGCAAGGAATTTTAAAGGATTTGTATCGAAAATATAAAACTTCTGTGAACTTTGTTGACATTTTTGGAAGTTTATGGTATTCTTGATAGGAAAAACAAGAGTCGAACCGCTATGTGTTCGACTTTCTGTCGCTTTATAGAGAATATTAGGAGGAACTTATGAATCAAAATAATAACAATAAGAAGAAACCGCCCAATCCGATGCGAAATCCCTTCTTATCCTTTCTGATTCTTTCTTTGGTTGCAACCGTGGGACTGAATCTGTTGTTGTCCACACTCAGTAGCTCACCCGAGAAGGAAATTTACTACAGCGAATTCATACAAATGCTGGAGCAGGAGCAGATTGAAGAAATCACCTTTACATCAGAACGAATCATCATCCAACCGAAGGAGCAGAAAAAGGAAGAGGACGAGGATGTGTTCCATCTCTTCCCGATGCTTCCGCAAAAGGAGGTCAAGCCGGTTTACTACACCGGTTATATCAATGATGAGGATTTAATCCGGATTCTGAAGGAAAAGAATATCAGGTACACCCGTCCGGTGGTAAAGAACAATTACATTTTAGACTTCCTGCTCACCTGGATTATGCCCTTTGCACTGATGTATCTGGTGCTGGGACTGTTTATGCGGTTCATGTCCAAAAAGATGGGCGGAGGCGGCGGAGGCTTTATGTCGGTCGGACAGAGCAACGCCAAAATTTATATGGAAAACAAAACCGGAGTTACCTTTGCGGACGTTGCAGGTCAGGAAGAAGCAAAGGAATCCCTGAATGAAATCGTGGATTTTCTGCACAATCCCGCCAAGTATACTGCAATCGGTGCAAAGCAACCCAAGGGCGCTTTATTGGTCGGTCCTCCGGGAACGGGTAAAACCCTGCTTGCAAAGGCAGTTGCAGGTGAGGCAAATGTGCCTTTCTTCTCGCTGACCGGTTCTGACTTTGTGGAAATGTTTGTCGGCGTCGGTGCTTCCCGTGTCCGGGATTTGTTCAAGCAGGCAACTGCAAAAGCACCGTGTATCATCTTCATTGACGAAATTGATGCCATCGGAAAAAGCCGTGACGGACAGTACGGCGGCGGAAATGACGAGCGGGAGCAGACCTTGAATCAGCTGTTGTCCGAAATGGACGGCTTTGATTCCTCTAAGGGCGTGGTTATCTTAGCCGCAACCAATCGCCCGGATATTTTAGATAAGGCATTGCTTCGCCCCGGTCGGTTTGACCGCAGAATCATTGTGGAAAAACCGGATTTAAAGGGCAGAGAGGATATTTTGAAGGTACATTCCAAAAACGTAAAAATGTCGCCCGATATCGACCTGCACGAAATGGCATTGGCAACCAGCGGTGCTGTCGGTGCTGACCTTGCGAACATGGTCAATGAAGCCGCTTTGCGTGCAGTCCGCTTAAACCGTCAGGAGGTCGCACAGGAGGACTTGATGGAGGCGGTGGAAATCATCATTGCCGGAAAAGAGAAAAAGGACCGGATTTTGTCCGAAAAGGAAAAGAAAATCGTGGCATACCACGAGGTTGGTCATGCATTGGCGGCGGCTCTGCAAAAGAACACCGACCCGGTGCAGAAAATCACAATTGTTCCCCGTACCATGGGCTCTTTAGGCTACACCCTGCAGATGCCGGAGGAGGAACGCTATCTCTCCACCAAGGATGAGATGATGGACGAAATCGTCTGCTTCTTAGCCGGACGTGCGGCAGAGGAGCTAATTTTCAACGTCAAAACCACCGGTGCTTCCAATGATATTGAACGTGCAACTGATATGGCTCGCTCGATGATTGCAATCTATGGAATGTCGGATGAATTCGGCATGACCGCATTGGAAAGCATTCAGAACCGCTACTTAGACGGCACCCGTGTTTCCCATTGCTCGGACGAGACACAAACCAAGCTGGATAATGCAGTCGTTGCATTGATGAAGACCGCTTATGAAACGGCAAAAACTATTTTAGAAGAAAATATTGATGCCCTGCATGAAATTTCTGAATTCCTGATTTCCAAGGAAACCATCACCGGAGACGAGTTCATGAAAATCCTGCGTAAATACCACCCGATTCCGGAAAAGGAAGAAAAAACCGAGACTTCAGAAACTCCTGTAGAGGAAAATGCAGAACCTTCCGAGGCTCCGAGTGAGGAGACAACCGAACCGGATACTCCCTCCGGCGAGAATCCCCCGGAAGTACCCAAAACTGAATAAGCTACCACAAAATGGGGATGTTTAAAAATGCACCGACCGTTTGACGGCTTTTCGTGTGAATTTACAAGCATTGCAAAATGTTTCAACTTGCAATTTCATTGTAGGAATCCGCAAAAATGCGGATTCCTCTTTATTTCTTTATAGGAAACTTCGTTCCTATAAAGTAAAAAGAATTGAATGCCCGTGCGAAATTTTCCGCTAATAGCGGAAACGCACATGGGCGTAACAAAGCGTTATGCTTCTTCTTACCGCTCTGTAACAGTTTAAAGTACACGATAATTTTATGGAGCGGTTGCGGCGAAGCCGCTTTGTTCTATTTTATGCCGTCAAACTACAAATTCAACGAACCGCTCGACGTACCCGCGTACGCCGTCGGGCAAGGTCTTGTGCGATGCAAAAACCGCACAAGACTTCGTTTCGTTTGTTCTGCACTATTTTTAA
>SVJN01000157.1 GCA_015068965.1 Oscillospiraceae bacterium | reverse complement strand
TTGTGATTCCTCCTCAATTCATAATCCAAACATTATAACCGATTCTGCTTGCATTGGTTGATTCTGCAAGCTTTTTGAATGCTTCTTTATCCTTCGGAATAAAGATACTTCCTGCCGCAACCGGCTTGTACAGTGTAGATGCCTTGGTTACCCGGTTGTTCCATTTACTGTAGGCACGGTAGGTTTTGGTTTTTGTGACAGAGAAATAGCATTCCTGATATACCGAAGCACTTACAAACAAGTCGCCCCAACAGTATGCCACATCCTTTTGCAGATACTTCTTGATATCCTCTGCAACACAATTTGCTTCTTCCCGGAAGCTGATTGCAAATGCTGATTTCCCCTGCCCCAAAAAGACGATTCCGTCCGCAGGAACCAGGTCATCCTCCAGCTCCACATAAACACCGAAGGAATATCCTTCCAGAAGCATCGCATATTCCTTTTTGAAAAAGCCCTTGTTTTCTGCGGTGCGGTTAATTCCGGTACGCACCACCCGTTTGAATATTTGGTTTTCCTCGACAATTGCTCCGTCAGAAAGCTGTAAATATCCCGAGGCAATGCCCTCTTTTGTGTCATATTCCTCTGTATAATACTGCGTGCCGTCCGAGGTTTCTACCGTCTTATATTGAGAAAACGGCTTGTAGGTCTTGTTTCCGACCATATGGTCAAGCGGTGTCGGCACCAGAATGCTTGCTTCATTTTTCAGAAACACCGGAGAAATTTTAGAAATCTTTCCGTAGGTGTGTTCTGTCTCCGGCTCAAACCCGGATGTACCTACTGCTTCTTCATTCTGCTTCTTTTCTGCATCAGAATAATTCCAATCGCTTTTCTTGACCGGCAAAAACAGATACCGAAGTGCCCCCAGCACCGTTGACTGAGAGGGAACGGCTTCACTTCGGATAAAATACCGGTTCGGAGTACCGCCTGCCTCCGATCCCGGATACAGAAAGGTTTTCTCATTTCCAAAGAAATATGGCTCTGTCGGCTTTAAAAGTGCAAGATAAGTTTTCAAATTTCTTCACCGCCCTTTTCCACAAAAAACTTCATAATCCGTAATAAGTAACACATGGTAAGCCCCGGCTTCTGTGAGCAGACTCCGTCATCATCCAGCGCATCTGCCACCCAGGCTTCCCCGGTGAGTGCTTCAAAGATATCCGGAAGGGTTTCGGACAGATAAGCATTATCCTGATGTACGTCCGAATCAAAGGTATTTTTGAACAGATTGTCAATGGCATCTCTTCCCTTTAACGCATTGAATGCTTTTTCAAACATTGCAATCTTGTAAATGGCGGAGAAGAAAATCTGCTCTGTCTGTTCCTGCTGTTCTGCCCTTGTGTTCAGCATCTGATCCAATAAATCAATCACCTCAGGCAGGAACGCATTGGAAATCACCAAGCCCTCTGCTTGTCCGGAATGCTTCTGCAGACGGAATGCAACACGGTTTTTCTCCTTTTTCTCATCTGCTTCCTTCCGCTTTGCAACACCGAATAACAGGTTGGCAGAATCAGCTAACGCCTCATAAAGCGGGAATTTGCTGTAGGCAACTGTGATGCCAAAGGATAAGGATACCGGCTGGTTATAGGTTGAGAATGTCTTGCAGAATAAATCATTTGCTTCCTTTGCAAAATGGAAGGGTGTTTTTGCCCCCCGACTCTCGCAAGGCAGGATTGCCAGTAAATCGTCACCGCCGGAATAGATGGTAACACCGTCATACTGCTGTACCAGCTCTGAAACACCGGAACAATAGGAAAGACAAGTCTTTGAAAAAGCTCTGATTTCTCCGGTGTCGTTTAAGGAAGAAATAATCTTGCTCATATTGTCACCGTCCGAACGGACAATGGCATAATACTTGTACTTTTTAAATCCGGTTCCGGTTGCTACAATATCCCCTAACGACTTGAAGCTGTCCTGCGACTTTTTCAGCTGGAATTGTTCCAGCGATGCCATCAGCGAGGTTTTCTTGAGTCCGCTGTTTTTACTGTAGCTATCCCCTGAGAACAATGACAGAATCGGATTTTCTGTTTCCTTTTCCACAAACGAAACTGCAAGCTCCTGCGAATCCAGCATGAACCTGCTTTCCATAATCGGGTTTTCTGCCCGGAAGGAAATTACCGAAACCATGATATATTCCATTAAGTAGTTCACATCAATTCCGAACGCATTGCCCACCTCAGTAATTGCCGCTTCACGGATTTCTTTCATTTCTGCAAGCTTTGTTTCTTCTGCTGCAAAAATGATACGGTCGTGAAACAGTCCGACACCGTCATTTTTCTGGAGCAATTCCTCGTTCTCATCATAAAACGGTGTGATAATATCCTCCGCCGGAATGCCGGAAATGTTCTTCTCCGGAATGCCGTTTACCAACAGCTTACAGATGGTGCGGGACAGCATCGAAAACAGATAGCTGGATGCCCAGAGTGCCACCGGCGAAGCGGTCAGATTGATTGTGTCCAGAATCGGACCGATTGTGATACCGATATAATTTTTTTCTGCCATCTGTCACACCCCCTGAATTCTGATATTTTGTGTGTCCCGGAATTTTCCAAGCGCACCGCCGTTTAATTCTTTTTCACAGTAAGCCAAAAACTCATCTATGAATGCTTCCCCAAGCTCTTCCTTTGTCGGGACGGTCAGGCTGCCTCCGCCGCCTCTGGGCGAGGAGAATCGGAAGGTTGTCCCGTAAATGCGTTCGTCAATCCGTTGTGCCACATAGTACACATTGTTCTCAATGACCTTGAACAGAATCGGAGAATGCAGGCGTTCAATCCCTCCCCGGTCACATTTGATGGAAACCGTTGTTTTGTTTCCACGGTTATTCAGGTCGTTGATAAAATCAATATGATCCCCGATTCCAAGCAATGCACGCACATAGTAAGACGGATGCGGATCATTCTTCGGATATCTGCCGGCATTTTGTCCGACATCTGACGGGGCATAGCCGTTTTGCTTTAACCATGCCTTTTCGTTTCCTATCTTTTTATGCTGATGCAGGAATAAAAACAAAAGCGACCGCTGATAATTCCTGAAATTTACGCCGGATTTTATCATGCCATAAACAGTCTTAATCCGGGCAAACGGCTTTTCTCCGCCCTGGAACATATAGCATTTTTGTGCGCCGTACTCTGCTTTTAAAATCCCTGCAAGCTCGTTCGGAGAAAGATTTTTTCCCACTACCGTATACGAGCCAAAGCCTTTGTTCTGCATCGTACCGAAATTGGTGACCACAAAAAATTCTGCAATGCTTTCGTCAATCAGCTTGCGAAGCTCTGGAATTGCACAGATAATCTGCAGGGAAACATTCCCCAAAACTCCTTTTTTACGAACAGTCCCATCACCCATATTTCCGTAAAAAATCTCATAATCCGTCCGCATTCCCAGCTCTACAATTTCTTGTCTGCCTTTTACCTTGAAATGCATCTTGTAACGCAATGCGTCCTTATCCGGGTCCATTTTCCATTCCTTTAAAATCGTATCACCGTACCGCTTTTTTAAAAAACGGTCCAGCTTCGGCTTTACCTCGGTTGCCCGGAGTGTTGCGCCCGGTTGGTCCGGCTGAAAATGAATCAAAGGCGAATGGCACTTCAATTCATAATTCAGAATCATATTACTCATAAAACTCCTCCTCTTTATTGTTACATTTGTTTTTTCATAAGTTATGCATTTTATTATACATGATATTTTTGAAATGTCAACTAATTTTACATTTATTTACAAATTGTTCATATATCTTCTTTGTCCGGATACGAAAAAATGACGGACACCTGACACTTTTGCCAAAGTCCGTCTGCTGTGGGG
>SVJN01000156.1 GCA_015068965.1 Oscillospiraceae bacterium | reverse complement strand
GATTCAGGGAAGTATCAGATTCCAATAAAGCTGTACGGAAAAAACCTGGTTAATTCTTCAATTTTTGCTGCAGATTTTGATTTGCAGGAGGACGGAAGCTATCGGGCAAATAAAATCATCAGCACAGCAAGAAAATATTCGGTGTTTCTTCCGGCTGGGACTTATACAATCAGTTACATTATGAAGGCTCCGGCAACGAGTAATTATCGGATTAGTTTTGTGCTGGCAGATGGAACTGAACTGAATGGATATATCAAACCCTCAAACGGAGAATATCAGCATCTTACAAAAACATTCACATTTGCATCTCCGGTTGTTTCTCTTTATTGGGGATATGGAGCACCGACCTCGGATGTATCGTTTTATGATTTGCAGATTGAAGCAGGTAGTATTCGGACGGATTACGAACCATATCATGCCTACGAGACAAAAATGGTTCTCGTGGATGCACCACTTGGTGCAGGGGAAACTGTTGCAGTCGATGGAATGGTTGCTCGGGATGGAGTGAGTACCTATGTCGCAGAAACTTCTGTTTCACCAATCCTGAGTATCGGATATTATCAGGATATTAACAAGGTTATTGCCGGATTGCAGGCAATGATATTAGAAGCATAAGGAGGAATGGAACAATGAACAGAGCTGAGAGAGTGATCAATGCATTTATTAACTGTGTCCGGCATGGAACCTATCAGTATGACTATGCCGTGACCTTACTGGAGGATGTTTTGCGATATCCTTATCTGACAGAATCGGATAAGTCAGTCTTTTATGCCACCTTTGTGGATGCAACTTTCTAATAGCGACTGCTTTTGCCTCTTTGCCCAAAAATAACCAAAAACCTTTTGATATTTTCGTGAGAAAAAGACTTGCATTTTGTCGCAAGTTTTGGTATAATATTCAGAAAGAATGAAACGGTTCGTGGTAAGGAGGAAAATTATGACTGACAAATTTGCAAAAGAAGGCTTGACATTTGATGATGTACTGTTGGTACCGCAGGCATCGGACTTTACCCCAAATGAGGTGGAGCTCGGAACCTGGTTGACCAAGAAAATTCATCTGAATATTCCGCTGATGAGCTCAGCAATGGATACTGTAACCGAAGCACCGATGGCGATTGCAATGGCAAGAGAAGGTGGAATCGGCATTATTCATAAGAATATGACCATTGAGGAGCAGGCTGTTGAGGTGGATAAGGTTAAGCGTTCGGAAAACGGCGTTATCACCAATCCGTTCAGTCTTTCCGCAGACCATACCCTGCGTGATGCAGATGAGCTGATGGGAAAATATAAGATTTCCGGTGTGCCCATTTGTGACGAGGATAAAAAATTAATCGGTATTATCACAAACCGTGACCTCCGTTTTGAGGTAGATTTTGATAAGAAAATCAGCGAAGCAATGACCAGCGAAAACCTGATTACTGCACCGGAGGGAACCACTTTGGAGCAGGCGCAGGAAATTCTTAGAAAATATAAGATTGAAAAGCTCCCGATTGTGGATGAAAACAAAAAACTGAAGGGCTTAATCACCATTAAGGATATCGAAAAGGCAGTCCGTTACCCGAATGCAGCAAAGGATGCAAGCGGAAGACTTCTGTGCGGTGCGGCAATCGGCGTAACAACAGATGCGTTGGAGCGTGTTGCAGCAGTAGTAAAAGCAGGTGTTGACGTGATTGTATTAGACTCTGCACACGGACATTCCAAAAATATCTTAGAAAAAGTAAAGGAAATCAAAAAGGCATTCCCGGATTTACAGATTGTTGCCGGAAACATTGCAACGGCAGAAGCTGCAAAGGATTTGATTGAAGCAGGCGCTGACTGTATCAAGGTTGGTATCGGACCGGGTTCTATCTGTACCACACGTGTGGTTGCAGGTATCGGTGTACCGCAGGTAACTGCAATCTATGATGTCAGCCGGGTTGCAAAGGAATATGGAATTCCGGTTATCGCAGACGGCGGTATCAAATATTCCGGAGACCTTCCGAAGGCAATTGCCGCAGGTGCAGATGTCATTATGATGGGTAGCCTTTTGGCAGGCTGTGAGGAAAGCCCGGGCGAATTTGAAATCTATCAGGGCAGACGGTTTAAGGTTTACCGTGGTATGGGTTCTCTGGCAGCTATGGAAAAGGGAAGTAAGGACAGATATTTTCAGACCGGCTCCAAAAAGCTGGTTCCGGAAGGTGTAGAAGGACGTGTTCCCTATAAGGGCTCCTTGTCCGATACCGTGTTCCAGTTGCTTGGCGGTTTGCGTTCCGGTATGGGCTACTGCGGAACCAAAACCATTCCGGAGCTGAAGGAAAGAGGCAAGTTTATCCGTATCACCGGTGCAGGCTTGAAGGAAAGCCATCCGCATGATATCTATATCACCAAGGAAGCACCGAACTATAGCTATAATACACAAGCATAATGAAGTTCAAAAGACAGCGGAATTTTCCACTGTCTTTTTGACGTATTGAAAGAGGAGAATTTTATGAAAAGAAAAATCAGCATTTTAATGATGCTCTCGGCAATTTTCATGCTATTCGGTTTTCGGGCAGATGCGATGACGAGCGATGAGATTACGGCAAAAATCAGTTCTGTTTCTTCTGCAATGAACGGATATTACTGGAATGCAAACAAAACAGAAACAGAGCTGATATCGGCGGTCAATAGCGGGAATTATGGCTATGGTCTGACAAGCTATGCATGTTCGTTGAGTATCAATGATGAAAATTATCATCTGACCGAATATGGCTGTTCGTCGAACACCTTTAATGACAGACGGCAGTGTGCAGGCTTTGCGCATTATATGGGTTATGTGGTATTTGGTTCCAAGCCGTCTGCCGAAAACGGTTGGAAACTCCTCTATTCTGTTGATTCCCTGCAGCCTGGTGATATTGTCCGATACAACGGACATTCTCTGATGGTATGGTACATAAGTGGAGATAAGCTCTATGTTGCAGAGGCAAACTGGTGGAATAATCAGAAGCGGTGGTGTCAGGTACATTTCGGTGCTTTTTGGGATTCTGCATCCACCGTGCTGAACGGTCTTTCTAACGTCTGGAGAAATACGAATGCCGGAAGTGTTAACCAAGCTCCGAGCGGTGCATGGATGAGTACCTATAGTCTGACGGTAGAATCAGGAGAACCGATTACATTGGCATTCAATGCAAATAACGCAACCGGCTTTGGAATCGGCATTGACCGCAACGGCTCCAGAGTTTACTATCACGATAATGGGAACAATAATTATCACACAGTCACCTTTACAGAACCCGGCTCCTACTCGGCTTATGTATCGGCATATAATTCTGCCGGTGCGTGGAACGACTCAAACAAGGTATATTTTTCAGTAACCCCGAAAAAGCATAAGGTTTCCTATAATACCGACGGCGGAACGGTTGCAAACGGACCCAAGGCAAGCTTTGACTTCCACGGCTTCAATCGGTTCCGTGATGTAGAGCAGATGGTAATTTATACCCCTTCATATGGAGCTTCTACCGGAACCAATATTTATGGAAATGAGTATATTGTTGATGCGAATAATCAGGTAATACAAATCATTGAGCATACCGGAAATGCAACCATTCCGGCAGGTGGCTTCGTGGTTTCTGCACTCGACGGAACACCGGCATCCTTCTGTTATTCCAATATCAGTGTCGGTGATTATATCAACTATGATCCCGACGAAATGCGTCTGTTTGTATGGAGTGCAGAGGCTTGGAATGCCGGAATGAAAACCAGAGTGATTGACGGCAGTAATATCGGTCGTGGAGAAAATCAGTTAATTTTGTATGATACCAATCGTGGATGCACCACTACTATG
>SVJN01000155.1 GCA_015068965.1 Oscillospiraceae bacterium | reverse complement strand
TGCCTAAGAAATAAAAAAGTATACAAAAAAATATTGTCGATTCCTTTGAAAATTAAAAAAGCTCCGCAAAAAATTCTTGCTATTTTATGCAAAAAGCTGTATAATAAAAAAAGGGATATCTTGCCCGCAATCCAAAAATGAGAGGAGAAGCAATCAATGAGTTTTAAAGACAAATTAGGAGAAGAGTGCGGTGTTTTCGCCATTTACGACCCGGCAGGACACGTCGCACGCACAACTTATTATGCTCTCTATGCACTACAGCACAGAGGTCAGGAAAGCTGTGGTATTGCAATCAATAATAATCGTGACATTTCACAGCATAAGGATATGGGATTGGTGAACGAAGTATTCAACGAGGATATCCTGTCAAAAATGGAAGGAACGATGGCACTTGGTCATGTGCGTTACGCAACCAAGGAAGAATCGTTGCGGGAAAATGCACAACCCCTCGTTATCCGTTATGTAAAAGGAAATCTTGCCCTGGCACAAAACGGTACACTTTTAAATAACAAAGAAATCTGGGATAAGCTCAGCCGAGACGGCGCAATTTTTCAATCTACCACCGATACTGAGGCAATTGCATATTTAATCGCAAGAGAACGTCTGAATGCAGGCAGTATTGAAAGAGCGATTGAGCATATTCTGCCGGAATTAAAGGGTGCATTCTCATTAATTGTAATGAGCGGTCAGAAGCTGATTGCAGTACGTGACCCATGGGGCTTCCGTCCGCTTTCCATCGGAAGAATCGGCGATGCAATCTGTTTCTCCTCAGAAACCTGTGCCTTTGATAGTGTGGGTGCTGAATTTATCCGTGATGTTGCCCCGGGCGAAATTGTGATTGTGGAAAAGGGAGAAATCCGTACCATTGATACTTATAAAAAACAAACACCTTGTGGCTTATGTGTGTTTGAATATCTCTACTTCGCAAGACCGGACAGTCAGGTAGAAATGCAGATGGTTCATGATTCCAGACGGCTTGCCGGTGCATATTTAGCAGAAGAAACCGGAGTGGACGCAGATGTTGTCATCGGTGTGCCTGATTCGGGCATTAGTGCCGCAATCGGCTACAGTGAGCGTTCGGGCATTCCATACGGAATCGGATTTGTCAAGAATAAATATATCGGCAGAACCTTTATTCAACCATTGCAGTCTATGCGTGAGGATTCTGTCCGGATTAAATTGAATGTGTTAAAGAGTACCGTTGCCGGAAAACGTGTGGTTATGGTGGATGACTCGATTGTACGCGGAACCACCTCTAAACGCATCGTTTCCCTGTTACGAAAAGCCGGTGCAACCGAGGTTCATGTCCGTTCCTCTGCACCTCCCTTCTTGTACCCGTGCTATTTCGGAACCGATGTTCCGTCGCAGGATCAGCTGATTGCCTGCAACTATACAATGGAAGAAATCCGGGATATGATTGGTGCTGACAGCATCGGATTTTTGAGTGTGGATGCACTTTCTAAAATTGCTCCCGATGCAAAGTGTGGCTTCTGCGAAGGATGCTTTACCGGAAAATATCCGATTGAAATTCCTGAAGAATAATACAAATACAAAGACCGTGACTTTGATCACGGTCTTTGCATAAAAAATATTAAGGGGAAGGTATATAATGTAAATAAATTTATTTACAAGCATATTCTACAACCAAAATATGTCCTCAATATGTACGCAATGTAACTTTTTATTAAAAAGTTTGAATAAGATTCGGAACGCAGTTTCCTATAAATTTAGAAAAGCCGTGCTTGTGCGGGCACGGCTTTTCTAAAAATATTAAGGGGAAGGTATAATGTAAATAAATTTATTTACAAGTATGAGTATAACAGAAAAATATGTCTTTTCTATGTACGTTTCATGAAAAAAAAGTAAATTCTGGAAAAGGTAGGTGTTTCTATGAAAAAAGGCGATGTCCTGGTACTATTTGCCATTCTGTTTTTATCCGTTCTTGTCTGGTGCATCACAAAGCTTCACCACACGCCCGGCGAAACGGTGGTAATCCGCTTAGACGGTGCGGTGTATCAGACCTTACCGCTATCTGAAGATGCTGAGGTTTTGGTAAATCAGACCAACACCGTAAAAATTCACAACCACGAAGCCTTTATGGAACAAGCAACCTGTCCCGACCGGCTTTGCATTCATCAGGGAAAAACCGACAGTCCGCAAAAAACAATCATCTGCCTGCCGAACCGTGTGAGCATATCGGTCGAATAGAGGGAGGGTATTTCTGTGCGCAATCAAACCGTTGCCAAAACCGCAATTTTGCTATCCCTTGCGTTGGTGCTGGGATATGTAGAGCATCTGATTCCGTTGCCGCTTCCCTTTCCGGGCGTGAAAATCGGGCTTTCCAATCTGGTACTGCTCTTTGCTCTCTATCAGCTTCGCCCGGCAAATGCGTGGCTGATTATGCTGTTGAAGGTGCTTTTAACCTCCTTGCTATTTTCCGGCTTTTCTGCGTTTTTCTACTCACTTCTGGGTGGTGTGTTCAGTTTACTTGTTATGCAGCTTGCACGCCGTTTCTGCTCCGAGGTCGGAACCAGTATTTTAGGGGGTGTGTTTCACAATCTCGGTCAGCTTTGTGCTGCAGCAATTTTGTTTGGAACTGCATCGGTTTTTTACTACCTGCCGCCGCTTTTCGTATCAGGGGCAGGCTTTGGTTTTTTGCTCGGGGTTCTGATTCGTCTGCTGCTTCAACATCTGCCTTCCTCGATTTGAAATGTAAAATCTATGTAAAATTTAAGTTAAATTTTTGTATAAAAGCTATTGACTTTCTGATTGAACTGTGGTAAAATGTTCAATATGCAAAAGAGATTCTGAGATGCATGAAAATAAGGGGACTTATTTTTTGTGCTTCTTTTTTTCTACCAAAATAAAATCTAAAAGGAGGGACAGTCAATGGACTGGATATTCCAGCTTGAGCTGATTTTACGAATCCTGTTAGCCGGTGCTTGCGGTCTGCTGATTGGATTGGAGCGAAAAAACCGTGGTAAGGAGGCAGGTGTGCGGACACATCTGATTGTGGCACTATCCTCTGCGCTGATGATGGTGATTTCCAAATATGCGTTTTTTGATGTGATTGCCATCGGACAGCAAATGGGTGCAGATATGCGTTTAGACGGTTCCCGTGTTGCTGCCGGAATCGTGCAGGGCGTTGGTTTTTTGGGTGCCGGAATGATTTTTATCCACAAAAAAACGGTCACCGGTCTGACCACAGCGGCAGGCATCTGGGCAACCTGCGGTGTTGGTATGGCAATCGGTGCCGGACTCTACTTTATCGGCATTTCCTCAGCGGTGCTGATTTATATCATTCAGATTATTCTACATAAAAAATTCCATGTTCTGCAGTCGCCGACGATTGAGGCACTTACCATTGTAATTGAAAACGACCCGGATTTGTTGGAACGTGTGCTTGCACATCTTGACAATGATCATATCCTCATTGAAGATATCAAAATTCAACGGCAGGCAAACAACTGTATTCAGATGGAGCTTTCCGCACTTTTGCCGACCGGATACTGTCGGAGTGCATTGGCAAGCTATGCAGTCAGCGAAGAAGGAATCCATTCAATAGACCTATAAAGAACAAAGCAGCTTCGCCGCAACCGCTCTATAAAATAATTTTGTACTTGAAAGTGACACAGAGCGGTAAGAAGAAGCAGAATGCTTTGTTTCGCCCATGTGCGTTTCCGCCATTGGCGGAAAATTTCGCACGGGCATTCAATTCTTTTTACTTTATAGGAACGAAGTTTTCTATAAAGGAAAAAACGAGGCATTCATCCGAATGCCTCGTTTTATATGATAAGCTTTTATCTTA
>SVJN01000154.1 GCA_015068965.1 Oscillospiraceae bacterium | reverse complement strand
AACAAGGATATCTTTATGCTCCGTGTGCAAGGCGAATCTATGATTAATGCAGCTATTTTGGACGGTGACCTGATTATTGTGGAACGTCAACCCAACGCATCCAACGGTGACATCGTTGTTGCTATGATTGACGGCGAGAATGCCACCGTAAAAACCTTCTACAAAGAAAATGGTCATTTCCGCCTTCAGCCGGAAAACGATTCTATGGAGCCGATTATTGTGGAACAAGTTGAAATTTTAGGAAAAGTTGTCGGAGTTTTCAGAAAATTATAAAAAGGGGGTAGACTTTTTCAAAAAAAGATGTTATACTATTGCAGTATGATTTTATATAAGGAAAGGACTCGATTACATGGCAAGAACATTATTTACATCTGAATCTGTAACAGAGGGACATCCCGATAAAATCTGTGATCAGGTTTCCGATGCGATTTTAGATGAAATTTTAAAACAGGATCCAACAGCTCGTGTTGCCTGCGAAACAACCTGCACCACCGGTATTATTTCCATTATGGGAGAGATTACAACCTCCTGCTATGTTGATTTTCCGAAGGTTGCAAGAAAGGTTGTTTTAGATATTGGTTATGACCGTGCAAAATACGGTTTTGACGGAAACACCTGTGCGGTATTGACCTCCATTGATGAACAGTCTCTGGATATTGCAATGGGTGTTAATTCCGGTCTGGAATATAAGGAAGGAAATGCCGAGGATGACAATGCAATCGGTGCCGGCGACCAGGGTATGATGTTTGGTTATGCCTGCGATGATACACCTGAATTGATGCCGCTTCCGATTTCTTTGGCACATAAGCTTGCAAAAAAGCTTACCGATGTCAGAAAAAGCGGTTTACTTCCCTACCTTCGTCCGGACGGAAAAACACAGGTAACTGTGGAATATGTAGATGGCAAGCCGGTTTCTGTCGATACCATTGTTATTTCAACCCAGCATTCACCGGATGTGGAGCTTTCACAAATCCGTGAGGATTTAATCCGTGAGGTTGTAAATACAATTGTTCCCAAGCATTTATTAAAGGAAACAACCAAATATTATGTGAACCCGACCGGTCGTTTTGTTGTAGGCGGTCCGCAGGGTGACAGCGGTCTGACCGGAAGAAAAATCATTGTTGATACTTACGGCGGATATGCACGTCATGGCGGCGGTGCATTCTCCGGTAAGGATCCGACAAAAGTTGACCGTTCTGCTGCATATGCCGCACGTTGGGTTGCTAAAAATGTGGTAGCTGCAGGATTAGCTTCTAAGTGCGAAATTCAGTTGGCATATGCAATTGGTGTTGCTCATCCCGTTTCCGTCATGGTTGATACCTTTGGAACCGGAACTGTTTCGGACGAAAAGATTGCTCAGGCAATCGGACAAGTCTTTGATTTACGCCCGAATGCAATTATTCAGTCTTTGAATCTGCGTCAACCAATTTACCGTCAGTTAGCCGCTTACGGTCATATGGGACGTGAAGATCTGGATGTTGCTTGGGAAAAAACCGATCGTTGTCAACAGCTTCGTTCTGCAGTTGAATCACTTTAAATAGAAAATTTTAGTTTTTTTTAAAAAATGCTTGCATTTTCAAAAAAACTGTGTTATAATATCTAAGTTATATTACGGATGGTCCTCTGCCTCGGTCGGCACGAACGTCTAAGAAATGAGAGGAGGGCTTAATGATGAATGCAAATGAAATCATTAGTGCTTTGACAAAAGACCAAATCAGAACCGATTTGCCGGAATTGACAGTCGGTAACAATGTAAAGGTGTACCAGAAGATTGTCGAAGGTAACCGTACCAGAACCCAGATGTTTGAAGGAACAATCATCAAAGTTCAGGGTGGCGGCATTGCAAAGACCTTCACTGTAAGACGTCTTTCCTACGGTGTCGGCGTTGAAAAGACCTGGCCTGTAAATTCACCGAACATTGAAAAAATTGAAATTAGCAGAAAAGGTCGCGTAAGACGTGCAAGACTTTACTATCTGCGTGACAGAGTTGGTAAGGCTGCTAAGGTTAAGGAAAAAATCTAATCGGGCAAAAAAAGGGGCAGTCTATTGTCCCTTTTTGCTTTTTCAAAGGAGGAATTATCATGGATCAGGAACAAAATTTAAACGAAAATCAGAATCAGGAAGTTGAACAGGAGCAGATAGAAGAAACCGAAGCTCATACAGAGGAAGAAAACCAGGAAGAGGAAGCACCGTTTAATCTTGGAAAAGAAATCTTTGAATGGATTTATACCATTGCAGTTGCATTGGTAATTGTTTTTGCAATCAAGGGCTTTTTATTTGATATTGTTCAGGTGGACGGACCTTCTATGGACACAACCCTTGCACATGGCGACCGCTTAATTATTACCAAATTAGGCTACACTCCGAAGCAGGGCGATATTGTTATTCTGGATTCTACTTACGAGGGACGTTCTCAATTTTATAACACGCTTTCTGCACAACAGAATAAAAAGCCGAATTTTCTCTTTAAATTAATGAACTATCATGCAGTACCGGAGAATTTAAAAATCCGTTACTATGTAAAACGAGTCATTGCAACTGAAGGACAGACTGTTGACTTGGTGAACGGAAAAGTGCTGATAGACGGAGAGTTATTAGAAGAACCGTACTACAACGGAAAAACAACTCCAATGAGTTCGGCTGTCGAATTCCCATTGACCGTCGAGGATGACGAGGTATTTGTTATGGGCGATAACCGCCCCCATAGTAAAGACAGCCGGGATCCATCCTTAGGAAATGTGCCTGAAGATGCAATAATCGGAAAATCTCAGTTCCGCATCTGGCCGCTGAATAAGTTAGGGTTGACAAGATAAGAGGTGCATTATGCAACAAATTCAATGGTATCCCGGACATATGGCAAAAACCCGACGTCTGATTGAGGAAAACCTGAAATTAATTGACATTGTAGTAGAAATCTTAGATGCCCGTGTTCCCTTTTCCGGCAGAAATCCGAGTTTTAATTCCATTCTGAAAAACAAACCTCGTTTGATTGTTTTAAACAAATATGACTTGGCAGATGCAGAGCGCTGCCGTATTTGGATAGAATGGTACGAAAACAGAGGGATTCCGGTCTTGCCAATCAGCTGTACAACCGGTGCAGGAATTTCTAAAATTCCACAAGCCATCCGCTCAGTCTTAAAAGAAAAAATTCAACGAGATCAGGAAAAAGGACTCAATCGTAGCATCAAAATTATGATGGTCGGGATTCCAAATGTCGGAAAATCTACATTGATTAACCGCCTGGCAGGAAAAGCAAGCGCAAAAACCGGCGACCGCCCGGGTGTAACCACCGGAAAACAATGGATTCGTCTGAAGGACGGAATCGAGCTACTGGATACGCCGGGAATTCTTCCGCCAAAGTTTGAGAATCAGCAGATTGCAAAAAACCTCGCCTATACCGGTGCCATCAAAGATGAGATTATGAACATCGAACTACTCTCCTATTCCCTATTAGAGTATTTACGTGACAATTATCCACAAGAGCTTTGTACTCGCTATAAACTGACTGCTGATATTTCAGAACTGCCAGGATATGAGTTGTTGGAAATGATTGGGAAAAAACGAGGATTTGTAATTTCCGGCGGAGAAATCGACACAGAACGTGCCGCAAACATGGTAATCGACGAGCTCCGAAGCTGTAAAATCGGAAAAATCACCTTGGAAATCCCGGAAGATTTTTTAGCGGAAAACCAAAACAATTAAATCCAAGGACGGTTGCATCATGATTGCAATCGTCTTTTTTGCTTTATAGGAAACTTCGTTCCTATAAAGCAAAAAGAATTGAATGCCCGTGCGAAATTTTCCGCTAATAGCGGAAACGCACATGGGCGTACAAAAC
>SVJN01000013.1 GCA_015068965.1 Oscillospiraceae bacterium | reverse complement strand
CCGGTTGGTGTCAGAATCAATGCACCCTATAAATTCGATATTTCCGGGGCATATACCGACCGGGAAAACACGCTGGAAATTCTGGTCAGAAGCAATCCGGCACATGGAAAGCATGACGAATTTATGCCTCATATCCCGGTACCGCCAAGCGGAATCATCGGGGAGATTGCGGTTTGTAAATATGAGCAAGAATGAAAAAAAGGAGCGAATTATCATGGATTGGATTTTAGTAACAATTTATACTTCATCGGAGGGAATTGAGCCGTTATCGGGTGTTCTGTATCAGGCAGGCATCACCGGCATCGAAATTGAGGATGAAGCGGATTTCAAGAGCTTTTTGGAGGAGAACCGAGAGAGTTGGGACTATGTGGATGAAGATTTGTTAAAGGAAAAGGAAAAAGAAACCTGCGTAAAGGTCTATGTCAGCGATAATGCAAGCGGTCATGAAATGCTTTCGGCAATCCGTACCGCCGTTTCCGAGCTTGCCGCAAGAGATACCGAGAAGGCATTCGGCAGACTGGAAATTGACTTAGGTAATGTTTCCGAGGAGGACTGGGCAAATAACTGGAAGCAGTATTTCCACCCGACCGAAATCGGAGAAAAGATTCTGATTAAACCGGAATGGGAGGAGTTATCAGAGCCGACCGACCGGATTGTGTTTGAGGTCAATCCCGGCATGAGCTTTGGAACCGGCTCGCACGAAACCACACAGCTTTGTATTGAAGCGCTGGAGCAGGCAGTAAAGCCGGGGGATGAGGTGCTTGATTTAGGTTGTGGAAGCGGTATCCTTTCGATTATTGCAATTCTTTTGGGTGCAGAATCGGCTCTGGCAATTGATATTGACCCGAATGCGGTGGACATTGCAAAGGACAACGCAAGAAAGAACGGCGTTTCCATGGATAAGTTCATCGCAAAGGCAGGTAATGTGCTGACCGATGAAGCCTTGATGCAGGAAATCAGAAGTAAGAAATACCCGATTGTGGTTGCCAATATTGTGGCAGATGTAATCATTGGCTTGTTGCCGACGGCAAAGGAAGCCGTTGCAGCAGATGGCGTATTTATCACCTCCGGTATTATCAGCGACCGGATTGAGGATGTCTGTGCGGCGATTGAAGAAAACGGCTTTGTGATTGAGCAGGTAAACCGCCGTGGTGACTGGGCATCTATCATTTGCAGATTGGGATGAAGTGTATGAAAACAATATATCAGGTCGGGGTTCTTGCAAAGGATTGCGACCATTCGGAAAAACCGCTTGACCATCGTGCTTATTTGATTTGTGGGGAAAAGAAGGCATTGATTGATGGCGTGCCGGAACAATATACCGAGGAATATCTTCAGAATATTGAAAAGATTTCTCCGGTGTCTGAAATTGATTATCTGATTTTTACCCATACCGAGCAGGCGTATACCGGGGCGTTTTCTGAGATTTTAAAGAAAAACCCGAATATTACGGTCATTGCAACGGTTGCAGGCTTGCGGAATTTAAAGGAGCAACAAAACGCAGAATTTTGCGAAGAGGTGGCAAAAAATGCCGCAGTGCTGGATTTGGGAAACGGAATTGGATTGGAGTATCTGATTGCCCCGAATTTAGATTGGCCGGATACCATGCTTTTGTACTGCGAGGCGGAAAAAACAGTTTTCTCGGCAGATTTTGGAAGCTGCTATTCTGTAGAAAAACAGGAAGAAGCAAGCCGGACCTATTATGAGGATGTCCTCTCGCCCTTTGCAAGCTATGTGCAGAATGCTCTGGAAATTTTAGAAAAAAAGCCTTATCAGCAAATTTTATGCGGACATGGAGAAGCACCTGAAGAGATTACGGCTTGGTACCGTGCATGGAGTGATTCAAAAAAGCATGAACAAAAGCAGATTTGTATCTGTTATGCCAGTGAGTACGGTGCAACCAAAAAGATGGCAGAGGTGCTTGCAGATGCCTTAACAAAGGAAAACTGTTCGGTGTGTCTGCTCGATGCAAAAAAAGAAACACCCGAGCGGATTTTAGCGGAATTATACCGTTCGGATGCATGGCTGTTTGGCGTGCCGACCATCAATCGCAAACCGCCTGCTTGTGTGCTTGAAGTGCTTCACCGCATTGAGGTGGCAAGAGCCTCCAGAAAAGTGAGCGGAGTATTCGGAAGCTATGGCTGGAGCGGAGAGGCTTGTACTGTGGTACAACACTATTTGGAGGATATCCGGACGGATTTCTGCCCCAAGCCGGTGCGTGCGATTTTTGTACCCGAGGAAACGGTTTTTGCAGAGCTTTTGCAGTATGCAGAGCGATTTTTGAAAAAAATCCGGGAAAAATCGCAGGAATTATGAAAAAAGTCTGAAACCACTTGACATTTTTGAAAAAAACAAGTATACTATTTGGAGGGGGATTTATGCCCAGATTTTTTGTAGAGCCGGATAAAATCCGGGACGGACAGATTGTGATTGATACCGAGGATGTGGCACATATCAAAAAGGTGCTCCGGATTCGGGAGGGAGAGGTTATCACGGTATGTGATAGCTGCGGAAATGACTATCAGGCAGAGGTCATAGAAATTGCAGAGAAGCAAGTGCTTTGTAACATTCTTTCTTCTGCACATTCCGAAACAGAACCCAACATCTCTGTTACCTTGTTTCAGGGCTTGCCGAAAGCGGCGAAAATGGATTATATCATCCAGAAAACGACCGAGCTTGGGATTGTAAGGATTGTACCCTGTGCATTGAGCAGATGTGTGGTCAAGCTGGAAAATCAGAAAGCGGAGGAAAAAAAGGTCAGCCGTTGGCAGAAGATTGCAGAAGAAGCCGCAAAACAGTCAGGACGCGGTGTGATTCCAAAAATCAGTATGCCGGTCACACTCGCAGAAGCGATCCGGGAACTGCAGAATATGGATTTGGCGTTTGTACCCTATGAATGTGAAGAAATGACTTCGTTAAAAAAGGTGTTGACCGGACAGAAAGACGTTTGTAATATCGGCTTTTTAATCGGACCGGAGGGCGGCTTTGACCCGGCAGAAATTGAAAAAATTACTGCCGCCGGAATCAAGACAGTCACACTCGGAAAACGAATCCTTCGTACCGAAACAGCAGGCGAAGCGGTGCTTGCGATGACGATGTATGAGCTGGGAGATATCAACACTTTCTAAAAATTTGAAATGAAAGGTTTTGAAAATAAATGTGGAAAACAAATAAGACGGAAGAACAACTCTTTAATCGGATTTTAATCAACTTCGGAATCGGAATTTTAGCATACTGGCTTTTGTATTATCTTTACGGAAGTCTGTATATGGCAAACGGTGTTACCTTTACCCTTGCCGCAATTTTCCTGGTTGCCGGGATTGTGTGTATTGCACTTGGCAAAAAGCTTCCGCTGAAGAATTACGGAATCATGTTTGTTGCGTTTTGTCTGTGCCTTTTGTTTACCAGACTTTCTGTTCTGACCTCAATCGTCATTGGTATTGAGAACTTCCTGAGCTTGCAGGAAGGCTATGTATTCAAAAAGCTGATGCAGACCTCAACACAGGTAACCATCCTTGGCTGGGCAGGCTCTTTGTATCTGCTTGGTATGTTTGTATATAATTGCATTCTGATTAAGAATGTGCGTCTTGCAAAGAGAAGCAAAAACAAAAAATCCAAATAAGAAGAATCTATGATAAAAAGCATTGTCTCCCAATCGGGAAACAATGCTTTTTCTTTTCTTTTATTTTATTTTATTTTACCAACAATACCGCAGACAGTGCCGGAACGGTAATCTCATGGACACCGCCGGAGATGGTTGTGAAATCTGTGTCATTGGTATAAAGCTTCCATTCGCCTTCCGGCAAGGTCAGCTTGCAGGAGGTTTCTTTTGTGTTGTAGTTAATCAGGAACTGACCAAAGGTCTGATCCAAGCCCTTCCATGCAGAAACGAGGATTTCATCAAAGAACTTATCGTGCTTTTCACGAGTCTGAACCAGCGTTTTTCCGCATTCTACCGGAATCGGCTTCTGCATTCTACCGGTGTGGAGGTACTGCTTTCCGGTGCCACGTCTCCATGCATTCAAGTTACGGATAAGCGTTTTGATATGATCCTGATTCGGGAGATTTGCACGGTCATAATCATTTAACTGTCCCCAGTTCCAGGTGATTTCACCGTCCTGGTTGAGAACTGCTGTCAACATATCACCTGCGGCAAATGCGTGTGCAGTCCGCACAAGCAGATTGTCGGGTGATTTTTCGTGGTCCATGAAGAAGTTGATACAAACCTGATTTCCCATAAAGTTATTGACATATTCATGGAAAATATATGCATAAGCCGGTACCGGCTCACCGATATAGTAGTTTAACAGATAACGGTTATCACTGAATAACAGATTGGGAATATACGCCTCACCAGCCGCAGATTCACAACCAAAGAGTGCTTTTCCGGTGTCTGCAAACACTTCGGAGTAGAATTCCTTCATTGCATCCACCTGCCACTTGCCCGGAACCGGGGGATGACCGTGGTTTTTGCTGTAGCAAAGATGCGAGTTTCCGCCGTGGTTCTGATCCATCAGCTGAATGTAGTCGATGCCTGCACCAACCATGCTCTGCACTTCTTTTTTCACCATTTCCTTTACAACCGATTGTGTCGGACACATATCATAGCCGGAACGTTGTGCGGTACAGATGTTACAGAACGGCAGCTCCTGCTTCGGAGAAACACACATCACTTCTTCTAAGTGTCTTTCGTCAAATTCTTTTCTCATATTATATTCTGCAACGATATTGCTCTGCTCGGTCCAGCCGATACCACTGCAGTATACACCCAGTACGTCATCACGTTCATGCAGGGCATCAATCAGCTTTTTCAGCTCATCCTCACCGCCGAAGGGAGGCCATACATAGGGAGGTGCCCATGGCGCACTGCCTTCCCAATGCATCAGAAGCACCATGATTCTGCTGCCGAATTCTTTTTCCAATCGCTCTACGTGGGGCATAACATTGATATAGGGGAACATCTTATTCGGAACCCGTTCGTCCATATCATGAATACCGCAGACCGGATAAGTGATAACAACCGGGGATTCGCCATACCAGTCGGGGAGATTTTTATTTTCAGGAATCGGCACAAAGCCGGCATCCTTTTCTTTATCAAACCAGTTGCGGTAGATGTCTGCCGCATCGTACCAGTCGCCCTGGAAAAATGCCATAACCATCGGGTAGGACATGGTATAGGTGCCGCCAAATTCCACACCGCAGTAATGACGGAATTGGAATTTGATTCCGCTCTCGTAGGGGTAGAAGTCAACACCCTTCAGACAGCAATCCTTGTCGTGCGCTCCGAAATAAAGACCGGCATCCTGATTATAAAATGCCATAAACTGTGTTTCCACAATTGCCGGGAACATACCCATAACAGAAACGTAGGGGTAATCCGGCTCTAAGTAGCCGAAATGTGCCTGACGCTCTTGTACGCTTTCAACCAAAGCACCTTCGTTAAAACCCCAGAGGATTTTTCCGCTGCCGCCGTTGTCCTTGGTATCGTTCGGGGTTGCAATCTGCGGGAACTGAATCCACTCGGTCACATATTCCGGTGCAACCGAAGAAGTTAAGGACCACTGAATCTGGTCGGAAATTTCCATTCCAATCCGGATTGTCAGACCGTATTTTCCGGTGTAGGTGCAGGTAAATCCGGTTTCGGTTGTACTTTTTTCGCTGAGAGTAAACTCGTCAGCCGTTGTGCGGAGCAAATCACCGTCAGCACTTCTGAGACCAACCTCAAAAATCGGTAACTGTACGCCGACATAGTCCCGGATTCCGTCCGAAACAGAAACGAGAACCGCAGCAGCTTCATCGAAGCTTACTGCAATATTTTTGTTTTTACAGGAAATCATAAAATCCCTCTTTTCCTTTTTTTCTTTCATTATAGCAGATTTGATGGGTGCATTCTTGTCTTTTTTTCACAAAAATATACATTTTTGGCTCTTTTGTTGAAAAAATGTAGAATTCATGATATGATAAGTCATGAGGTGAACGCATATGGAGCATTTAATCCGTCATCGGGTAACCAATGATTTATCGGATGATTTTAAAATCAATGTGGCACGCCGGGAAAGTCGGCAGGTCAAGCCGCATTGGCATGATTTTTATGAGCTGGAGCTTTGCATTGAGGGGACGGGAAAAAGCCTGATAAACGGTGTGGAATCCCTGGTTGTTCCGGGGACCTTGTTTTTTTTGACACCGACAGACTATCACAGCATGGAGGCAGACGACAAGTTTCAGATTGTCAATCTGACCTTTGCTCCATATTGCATTGAGTATTCGGATTTTTCCGAGCTTCTGAGCCTGACACAGGCAGTCGCTACAACCTTGAAACCGGAAGAAATGCAGAAGCTTCTGATGTTGATTGATATGATAGAGCAGGAGGGAATGTCCCGGCAGTTTCTGAATCAGAAATATGCATCCCATCTGCTTGCCTGCATCATGATTGAAATTCTGAGAATCCGACGGTATAAGAGTATGCCGGAGGAGGCGTACAATCTGCCGATGCAAAAGCTGATTTACTATATCCATTCACATTTCCGGGAAAATATCACCCTCAATACGGCGGCAGAGTTTGTCGGACTTTCTCCCGGATATGTCAGTAAGCTTTTTGTGAAAAATTTAGGAATCGGATTCTGCGAGCTACTAACCCAGCTTCGATTGAAGCAGGCGGAAAATCTTCTGGTTCATTCGGGGGAATCTATCACCGATATTGCATTTTTTTGCGGATTTCATTCCCCGTCGCATTTTCTGCGTTCCTTTGAACAAAGCTATGGGGTTTCACCGAGGCAATTCCGGAAAAATTCTCAAAAATCGTAAAAAATACAAGTGCTATCGTAAAAAAACAAATAATTATATCAGAAAGTAATGTTAAAATGAAGAAAAAAAAGGGGTGTTTTTATGGGAGATATTTATTTAATCGGCAACGCACATTTAGATCCGGTATGGCTCTGGCATTGGCAGGAGGGCTTTACGGAGGTTCTGGCAACCTTCCGGAGTGCGCTCGACCGGATGAAGGATTTTGATGATTTTAAATTTACCAGTGCCTGCGCTGTTTACTATCAATGGGTAGAAAAGGCAGACCCCCAAATGTTTGCAGAAATTCAAGAGCGGGTAAAAGAGGGCAGATGGAATATTGTCGGCGGTTGGTTTTTACAGCCTGACTGTAATATGCCGGCAGGGGAGAGCTTTGCAAGACATGCCCTGATTTCACAACGGTATTTTCAGGAAAAATTCGGCCTGATGGCAACCTGCGGTTATAATGTTGATTCCTTTGGTCACAATGCCGCTTTACCGAAGATTTTAAAAGCAAGCGGAATGGACAACTACATATTTATGCGTCCGATGCCGCACGAAAATGAGACTTTAGACGATGTATTTGAATGGGAAAGTGCGGACGGAAGTAAGGTAACCACCTTCCGGATTCCGTGGTTCTATAATATTGATGATTCCAGACTGCATCTGATTGCAGAATTAAAGAAGAAATCGGAAGAGGACGGACGGGATTACATGGCGTTCTACGGTGTTGGGAATCACGGTGGCGGTCCGACCATTGATATCATTGAAAAACTGCATCAGTCCGAGGTTCCAGGCTTGATTTTCTCGACGGTGGATGAATACTTCCAGAAAGCTGATTTAGGAGAATGCCGTACCATCAAGGGAGAACTGCAAAATCATGCCCGTGGCTGTTATAGTGCTTGCAGTTTTGTGAAAAAGAGCAACCGTAAGTGTGAAAACAACCTGCTGTTAGCAGAAAAGCTTGCGTTTATGGCAGAAAAGCTGACCGGCTTGCCTTATCCGAAAAAGCGGCTGGAAAAGGCTTGGAAGAATGTGCTATTTAATCAGTTCCACGATATTCTTTGTGGTTGCTCGGTTGAGGGTGCATATGAGGATGCAGGCTATCTCTATGGCGAAACCATGAGCATTACCGAGCAGATTATTCATCTGTCCATGCAGAAAATCGGACGGAGCATTGACACGCTGATGGGAGAAACTCTGCCGATGTACAAGGATTCCAAGCATTGGAAGCATTGGCTCAATGAGGTAGTTCCGGTTCCGGTTGTTATTTTTAATCCCTATAGCTGGGAAGTAACCCAGACCGTGCAAATCAATGCAATTGCAGATTGTGTGCTGGATGCTTCGGGTGCGGAAATTCCGTTCCAGATTGTAAGAGGAGAGCAGACTAACGGTGCAGACGATAAGTTCAACACCACCTTCTCCGCAACAGTTCCGGCATTCGGTTACGTGGTTTATCGTTTCTGGTATGATAAAAAGCCGCAGACACAGGTTGAAAATCCGTTGAAGATAGAAGAAACTGTTCTGGAAAATGAAAAAATCCGGGTAGAATTTGACCGTATGACCGGTGATATCAAGCGGTTCTGGAACAAAGCAACCAACGAAGAAATCATTTCCAAGGCTTGCTCTGCTGTTTTACTGGATGAAACCAACTGCGACACCTGGGCGCATGATAAGAAGTATCTGGGAGAAAAGGTTGGTATGTTCACCAATCCTGAATTCAAAATCATGGAGCAGGGACCGGTTCGTGCAATGCTGCGTGTGACCACAACAAGCGGAAAGTCCACACTCAGAAGAGATTATTACTTAACCGCAGACAGTGACCGGATTGTAGTAAAAGCGGCAGTTGATTTCCACGAGAAGCATAAGGTGTTAAAGCTTGCATTCCCGATTGGGGATGCCCCGATTCTTTCTCAGATTCCGTACGGAACCATCGAACGTGCGCAGAATACCGGAGAAGAATTCTGCCAGAGCTTTACCGCAGCAGGAAAGCTTTGTGTTGCCAATGACGGACAGTATGGCTATGACAGTGCAGAGAATGAACTGCGCCTGACCATTCTGCGTGGTGCAATTTATGCGGACCATTTTGGCGAAAGAGACGATTTCTGCGAATATATGGAGCAGGGTGTTCAGAAATTCTCCTATTCGGTTGCCCCCTTTACCACAAAGGCGGCAGCATTCCGTCAGGCGGAGGAATTGAACGTTCCGGTGCGTTGTCTGGTGGATTCCTTCCATGCAGGTGACCTGCTCGAGCGGATGAGCGGTCTGGAGCTTGATGCAGACAACCTGATTGTAACCGCAATCAAAAAGGCAGAGGAAGAGGATGCAACTGTGCTTCGGTTCTTTGAAGCAGAAGGGGAAGATGCTTCTGCAAAGCTTCGCTTGTATGAGCAGGAAGCAAAAATCACAATCGGACATGACGGTGTGAAGACATTAAAGCTGACCGGCACAGAATGTCAGGAAATTGATTTTATAGAAAGATAACAAACGGGGATGTTTAAAAATAGTACAGAACGGTCTGTGCATTTTAAACATCCCTTTTTTGCTTTATAGGAAACTTCGTTCCTATAAAGTAAAAAGAATCAAATGCCCGTGCGAAATTTTCCGCTGATAGCGGAAACGCACATGGGCGTAACGAAGCCGTTATGCTTCTTCTTACCGCCTTATATAAATTTGAAATTACCTGCAAAGTTAGAGGCGGTTGCGGCGAAGCCGCTTTGTTCTGTCCCTTGTGATTTGTTTATAACTGAATTAACCCATATTTTATTTTGATTCGTTCTAACTTTTCAATCATCGCCCCGGCGATAAACCAAAGGAAAAATGCGGTTGATGCTGCATGAATCAGATCCATTGGTGCACCGCTTACAAATGCTGCAAGAAACATTTCCATTGTCGGATGTGCCTGCGTCTGAATGACGGTTTGCGGATTCATGATACCGCCGTAAATCACAAATGCGGAAAAGAATCCGAATAAGCAAAGGGAGAGTCTTGTTTTTCTGAGAAACCCTTTTCTAAATAGAATACCTGCAAGAAATCCGATGATGCCAAAGGCAAACATCTGCCATGGCGTCCAGGGACCTTGCCCGAAAAAGAAATTCGACACAAAGCCGGAGATTGCCCCGACAAAGAACCCGGTTTCACCGCCAAAGCAGACTCCGGTAATGATAACAAGCGCTGTCACCGGCTTAAATTGCGGAAGCATAAAGAATGCACCTCTTCCGACCACCGCAATTGCACAAAGCACACTGATGATAACCAGCTCCCTTGCCTGAGGCTTGCGATGCTCAAAGATCAACATAAAAGGAAGCATCGTTTCCAAAATCAGCAAAAGGCTGACAAAGTAATATTTTCTGTCCCCCAAAGACCGCACTCCGATGTAGATTGTAAGCGGCATTACCAGAAGAATCAGAAATGCTGCAAGCAGAGTTCGTTTGCTAAGCCTTCGCTCTGCTTTGGTACGTTTGATTTGTTGTGTCTGAAACTCTTTTTGGGGAATCAGGCAGAATAAGGCACCGGCTATTTCTGCAATACACAACCCCGTCAGTAATGTCGGATTCATCCAACGAATCCGGGAAAGCTGTAAAAGGTCGGTATCAGCCTGCAGGGATAATGAGGTCAGCAGAAACAAAAGGGCAAACACGCAGCCTGAAATGATTCTTGTCGTAGTCAATTCCGTTTCTTTTGCAGGCTCGGTCGGTTTTGATTTTTCTGCCGGATTTTTAAAAATGCGTTCCGGCTCCTTTTTCGGAGGAACGTCTCCACCGCAGGCGACGATGATATCATCTGCCAACACCGCATCGGGAAGCAAGCTTCTTGCCATGCGATTTGCCGCCGTGGTGTAAAAGCTCTTTCCGGCAAAAAATTCCCGGGGTACACCGCAGGAGGTGATGTTGCCGTCAAAAAAGAGTGCGCAACGGTTTGCATATTCAGCGCAGAATTCGATGTCGTGCGAAATCATAACAATCGTCACACCGTCGGCTTTCAGACTTTGCAGTATCCGGGCAAATTCTGCTTTGAAATGTGCATCCATTCCCTTGGTTGGTTCATCTAAAAGAAGAATTTCCGGCTCCTGCAAAAGAACCTTTGCCAGCGCCGCACGTTGTTGTTCACCGCCAGACAAATCGTAGGGGTGACGCTCCAGTAATTCATCTAAGTGGCATAATATTGAAACGGTTCTGATTTTTTCTTCCTTTTCTTCGGGGGATAGCTTTTTTTCGGTGAGCATTTCCAATAAGTCCAGATAAACCGTCTGTTTTGCAAACACACTCTGCGGATTCTGCGGAAGCACGCCTAAAAGTCCCCGGTAAAGATTTTTGAGGTCTGCAATCGGTGTTCCATGAATCAGAACATGACCACGATAAGGGTGATGCAGACCTGAAATCAGCGAAAGTGCCGTTGTTTTTCCGGTACCGTTTCCGCCAATGATGGCAAATAATTCGCCTGCTGTAATCGTCAGATTCAGTCCCTTTACAACATCGGGGGAATTTTTTTCGTATCGGAACCATGCATCCCGGATTTCAATGACCGGATGCTCCGGCTCCTGATAAGGCTCTGCCGGCGGAATCCGTTCCGGTCGGAGCGGATGCGTCTGGGAAAATTCTTCTAACCAGGCTCTTGCATCCCGAACGGTCAGAGGACAGCTTTTGTTTGGTTCAACTGCACTGCAGACTCGTATCGGGCAGGGAAGCGCCTCAAACATATCATGCCCGGATTTTTGGAGCAGTTCTCCAACGCATCCCGGCTTGTCATCAGCAATGATTTTGCCCGAATCCATTACAATCACCCGGTCGGAAAGCAAAAATGCCTCCTCCAGTCGATGTTCGGTTAAAATGATTGTTGTGCCAAGCTCATGGTTGATTCGTTCCAAGGTTTTAAAAAACTCCTGTGCCGCAATCGGGTCAAGCTGGCTGGTCGGCTCATCCAAAATCAACACCGACGGTTGCATCACCATGACCGATGCAAGATTCAAAAGCTGCTTCTGACCGCCGGATAGCTCAGTTACATTCTGATAAAACCAGTTCTGAATCCCGAAAAAGGATGCCATTTCCGAAACTCTTGCCCGGATTTCGGAGGTGGAATAGCCAAGACTTTCCAAGCCAAAGGCAAGCTCGTGCCATACCTTGTCGGTTACAAGCTGATTTTCCGGGCTTTGCATCACAAAACCGATTTTTGCCGCTTGCGTTCTTGTGTCATGTTCACAAAGCGGTTTTTCTAAAAAACAAATGCTTCCTTCGGTATCGCCAAAGGGTGCTAAAGCGGTTTTCAGCAACCGCAGAAGGGTTGTTTTTCCACATCCGGATTTTCCGCAAAGTGTGATAAATTCACCTTGTGTAACGGTAAGATTGATGTTTGCAAGTGTTTTTTTATTCCGATTCGGATATGTAAAGCTCAGATTCTTGATTTGATAGCATTCCATTTCCTCACCTCCCGGATTTCTATGATAACAGGACAAATACAAAGAATCAAATATGCAAAAAATAAGCTGATTCCAAATAAAGACGACTCATTTGTCTGAATTTTGGGAAAATATAAAAATTCCATTGCACCCAGAAGCTTTCCGCAAAGGATGTAGCATCCCAATAAAAGAATCACCAAAAGTGCTTTTTGGTCTCTCTTGTCAAAGGTGAAAATTGAAAAGGCAGTTCTTCCCGGGATTCCGTACCCACGGGATTTCATGCTATCTGCCGTTTCGATTGCATTTTCTAAAGACCATGTTATCATAATGGATAGAATCTGTATGCCGCATTTGGCGCGGTGCAGGATTCCTCCGCTTGCAATATCCCGCCCCATGCACCGCTGTGCGTTTGTAACCACCTTGAGCTGTGCAGAAAATTTCGGCACAAAGCGGAAGGTCATGGAAAGAATCAGCGATAATGACGGTATGATTCTTCCGAACAGATAAATGAATTTATCGCTTGTCATCACCTCGTTCCAGCAGGAAAACCAGCAAATCACACTCACCAGCATTGTCGCTGCAGCAAAGCCGTAGTAAATGGACTCTAAGGTAAGCGGATTCCCGCCGGGCAGATAGGTAAGAATGGTTACCCCGGCATGGTTGAATGCCGGGTTGATGATAGCGGTTGCAAGCATCATCGGAAGCATATACGAAAGATTGGTCCTGATTGCTTTTTTGCCCTTTAACAGCACAGAGTAGGAAAACGCACACACAAGCGAAATCAAAAGGCAGACCGGATGCATAAAAAACATCGAAAAACCAATGACAAAAACAAAATATATAAAATTGACCATCGGATGATAGGCTTTAAATTCATTCATTTACTGATTCCTTTCCGGGAAATCCCGTTTGTGTTTCGTTCCCGACATCACGTCCCAAATCGCAGGTATATACCCATTCAATCTTCTCACCGCCGTGAAGGATATATTGCGAGCAACCGTAATTGGGGAATGCTCCGTCTACCCGATACATCCATCCTGATTGATTTCCGCAGTCAAATTCATATAGATTGTGGATTCCCTCGATATAGGTGCTTTGATAAACCGGTGTTTTTACAAATTCCAAATGGATTTTATGCTTTGTCATTTCCCGGAGCAGTACATCGAATACACTCTCACCATCTGCTATGGGAACTGTGGTTTCGGGAAAAATGATTCCGTCTGTCGGGATAAGACTTGCATTTTCTGCATCCAGCCAATCCATGTGGGATAGGATGGTGTCACAACGGACGGACAGCGTGCAGGTGAGGGCAACCTCCTCCGGAGTTTGTGTCGGCATCGGTGTTGTTTCTGTGACCGGTTCATTGGTCGGAATGGGATTTTGCGTTTTTAGCAAAACCGGCTCTGGTGTTTCGCTCTGTTGCGGTTGTTGGGTCGTTACAATCGGTTCTGTAGTTGGAGTCGGTGTGGGCGCCTCTGTCGGAGCGGGAGTATTGATGACGGATACCGTCTCCTCAGATTTGGTTTTCTGAGGGTTTGGTGTAACACCCTCCCAACAATAAACCAGCCCTAAAATACAGAGAATGACTACTGCTATGATAAGCTTATTTTTGTATCTGCTCATAAACCTTTCCTTTCATGAAAAGTGTTTCTAAAAATTGTATCAGAAGGCTTCGCACATTTTGTTGCGGAGCTTTTGTCATCTGGTAAAGACCGCTTTTTCCTTCATAAAACCGCTGGTAGGCAACCAACGCATAAAAGCCCTGTTCGGTTGCCATCAGGTCTGGTTTGATGTCATTTTTTGTGTGCCGGAAGGCTTGTCCGGTACGATATTGCATCAGTGCATCCACAACCGTATTCCCGTTTTTTACAAATCGCTTATCCTCCGGGGAAATTCCCAAAGAGCAAAGAGCCACAATCGCCTGCGCACAGCTTTCGGCGGTTTCGGTGTTGACCGTGGTGAAGCCACCGTCTTCCTTTTGTACCCGGGAAAGATATGTCAATGCTTTTTGGATTGCCTCAGCGACCTCCGCACGGTTCTGATAGGCAGAGAGTGCCTGCAGAGTCATTGCGGTCATATCGGGGTCAGCCGCTTCGCCCGATAGTGTCCAGCCACCGTCAGCGGTCTGATGCTCTAAAATATGTGCAAGATATAAATCCCGGGTTGCCTGCACCTCGGCAGAAGTATTCATCGGAATTTCATACCCCTTGCAATCAAGAGAAAGCAATGCCCAGACAGAGCCGTTCACGCCTTGCCATACAGTCTTTTTATAATCACCGAGTGGCGCTAACATACAAAAGCCGGCAACCTCCTGCGGGTTTTTCCCGATTGCGGAAAGTGCAAGTGCGACACGTGCGTATTCGGTATACTTCCGCTTGTGCAGAACACCACCGGAGGCGATGACTGCATTTTGTACATTTTCATAGTATTGTTGAAAATATGCCTGCGGAATTTCAACACCGCTTCTTGCAAGTCCCAGAACCGTCCATTCACCGCCAACAGTGCTGATTTGCGGATTGTTGACCGTTTCTAAAAGATATTGTGCCGTCTCTTTGATGGCAGTATCGACGGAGCTTGTATCAAAAGCGAGGGCTTGTGCCGGGATGCGAAAGATCATCCCGATACACAAGCAAATTGCTAATAATTTTTTCATAGATGCTCCTTTCTATTTTGTAACCAGCTTGCAAAACCGCATCAGAATTGCGGCAACCTGCGCACGGGTTGCGGTGTCCTTCGGAGCGAGTGTGGTATTGGTTGTACCACTCATCAAACCGACGGCATTTGCCCATTGCATTGCATCCGTTGCCCAGGGACTGATTTTGTCAAGGTCAGAAAAGGCAGAAAGCGCGGTGCGTGCCGTGGTGGTTGTTTTTTGTTCTGCATAGCGGTACATCATCACCGCCAACTGCTCCCGGGTGATGGTTTCATCGGGGGCAAATTGTGTTGCACTTATACCCGAAGTGATCTGATTTGCAGATGCCCAGCAAATTGCATCGGTGTACCATGTCCCGGCAGGAACATCGGTAAACGGATTTTCATAAGTAACCGTTTTCGGATTTTCCAGGCGATAGAGTACGGTCAGGAGCATGGCTCTGGTCATTGGCATATCGGGAGCAAATTCCGTTTCGGAAATGCCTTGCATGATTGTCTTTTTATAGACATAGGAAATTGCCTCAGATGCCCAGTGATTTTCGGTATCGGTAAAGGTTTTTGTTGGAACCGTCGGAGTTGTCGGGGTGACTGAGGGTGTGATATTGGTTCTTGCCGGAGCGGAGGAACCGCCCGAGGAGGACGAAGAACCGGACGAATGGTTGACATCATCCCAGCCGCCTTCATAGTCCTTTTCCTTGGTATAATCATCCGAATAGAACCATTTTACCACATCTTCATCAGAAAGTATATAGCTTTCATAACCTTCTTCGGAAATTTTTCCGTTTACCCGGAACATCCAGCCGGAGTTCGGACCGTTATCAAATTCAGAAAGCTCTTTGATTGTGGAAATATAGATTCCATTGGTTGTATAGTCAAGGCCTGCGTTATTGAGCATCATTTCGGTCAGATATTTTACCGTTTGTCCTTTTGGAATGTCCACCGTTTTGGAGGAAATCCAGACCGGATTGGAGTGCTTTCCGGTCATTTTATCCGATTGACTGTTATAGTGGATTTTGTCTCCGGTCAGGGAGAATTTTACCGAAATGGTATTCTTGGAGGATGCTCCTCCGGAGGTGTTTTTCTGACGGGTGATTATTACGGTATAATTTTTGGTATTTTCACCGTTTTCCGAGGTAACAGAAAGGGTAAAGGTATTTTTGCCGGTATCCAGCTCCAGCAATTCTCCGGTCGTTTTGTTGGTAAGCTCTAACTCGTTTCTGAGATTTCCACCGGCTAAGACGATTTTTGCATTTGGATTTGCAACCTCGGGTGTCAGGCGGATTGCTGTAACACTGCTTGCAACGGTGCAGGAAAGTGTATGCTCATCGTTTGGAACCATCAAAACATCTCCGGGTGTCAGGTCAAGACCAACCAGGTCGGCATTGTTTTCCGGCGTTTCGGGATTGGTCAGGTTCAAACGATAGATAACCGGTTCTTTTTCGCCCTCCTGTACAATGATGCGAAGCCTTCCGACCGCAGAAATCGGCTCGGTGCTACTGCCGGGTGCAACACGTTGATTGGATACATAAATATTTGCATCGGGATTGGCAGTTGTCGGTGTAATGATGAGAGAGCTCGCACCGTCTGCATCTATATCATAGGTGTAAACACCGTCAGAAAGTGTGATTTCTGTACCATTTACCGAAAGCCCGGAAAGACCTTTGCTTGTTCCGACCGCATTTTGTGCAGGGAGTGCACGCAGAACCGTTTTGATTTCCGCTGATTTTTCTCCGGTAGAATCTCCGTAAGCAAGTACCGGATTATAGATTCTGATATAGCTGATTTCTTCCAAAGAAACCGGATTTCCATTTTCGTCTACCGCCCAGGCAAGGTCGAAGCCGTCCCCGTTATAGTTCATTTCATGATGCTCAATATAGGGGTTTGCCGCCTGATTTCCCATAGAAGGAACCTCGGCATGACTATCGGCATAACCAAAGGGATAGAAGCCGGATGCAATCATGGTTCCGGTAAAGGAAACGGTTTCTTTGGTGTAGGTTGTATTTTTTCCTGCTCCGGTCTGATATGCGTTATAGTATGCTGGATTGGGATAATATGCCTGCGTGTGCAAATCATTTTTCGGCAGGATACCGCTTTCGCCCTCACTATCTGCCCAGGGAATATCGGATGCGGCAGAAAACGTGGTATCGTTGTTGGTGTAGGTGAGGGTGACATTGTGCCGGGTGGATGCTTCGTAGTATTGGCTGCCTGCTAATTCATACCAGCTTTCGCCGTCTGCAGAAACCATGACTGCGGCAGGCTCTGCCGCTGCTGAAGCGGTCGATTCGTCTGTGTTGGTAAAACAATTACCCATGACAATAAAGTCAATGCCGTAGGGATTGTTGGGGCTGTTTTCTATCGGCGTATCATATTGGTAGACGATATTTCCGCCAAATGCACCTAATGTAACCAATCCGGATGCACGCAATGTTTTTTCCGGCTTCTGATAGCTGTCCAGGTTGACAAATTGTCCCGGAGCAGGGAGGTAGGAGCTGATTTTGTCCGGGGTAGAAGGCTCTGCAATCTGCGACGCTTCTTTCCGATAAACATACAATTGATATTGTGCAGTATTCTCATCCTTTACAACAGAAATATCAATGACATTCTCACCAACCTGCAAAGGAATTTGTATACTTTCTCCGCTTTCAACCTGCTGTGAATGAATGGTAATGACACCATTTGCGGTCGGTGTGACTGTTAGTAAATCACAAAAATAATTCACGGTATAATTGTAAGTTTTATGGCTGGGTGAAAACGCCGGTATAAGAACCTCTTCATCAGACTCTGTTTCATTTTTTTCTGCATCTTCTGAAGATGTTGCTTCTAATAAAAGCCCCGTTAACTGCGCAAGTGCAGTCTCTTCCTGCTCCGGTGTATCATCTGCCGAAAAGTCGGTTGTAACAGTCACAAAACAGCCGGGAGCAATAATCGGGCAATCTGCGGTGACGTATTGGAATGATGAATAATCCATTACCTCATCGGTCACTGTTCCGGATGCTGTAATATAGTAGGTTCCTGCTTCTGCAAAGGAAAGGGTAACAGAGCCATTATCATCGGTTACTGCATCTTCCATTGCATGAAAACTGCCGTTTTCCCAGGTGCCAACCGAAATTCCGGCAACCGGTACGGCATCCTCCGGCGGATATGCCATGCCGCAGAAGCCCTGCAAGCTCAGGGTGAATGCCTCATCCGGAGCAACCGTTTTTTCGTGTGGGATGAAATAGGTATACCAATCCGCAAAATAAGTGTTGTCCTGATTGACAGAGGCGGTCAGCCGGTCGCCTTCCGAGACAGTAGCCGTGCCGACATCCACCGAGAGTGCTTTGTCGTTGAGAAAGAACAACGTGTTAAAGGTAGAAATTCCCCAGAGCTTATGTACGCTGAGTCCGTATTCCGAGCTGCTGGTTTCATAGTCATCGGAGGAAAGATAGGTCTTGTGTGCCGCTTGCAATGCTTCGTCTGCAGAAAAGCTGCCGTCTTGGTTCAGGTCGGTGACCTCTACCGGGAGATTAAATAAAATGCTCCCATCTGAGGTCTGTGAAAGTGTCCCTTGATTGTTTGCAGTTACAAAAACGGTCACCGTATCCGTTTCGTCGGCAGATGCCGGAATGGTCACTGTACCTGCAAGCAGAGTAAGAGATAACAGTGTGCAAAAAATTTTTTGTTTGTTCATTGTGATTCAATCCTTTCTTTCAGTTTGTGTAGAAAAATAAGCCGGTTTGTTACACCTCCGTTTTCTTACCGCAAAAAAAGCTGCGGTAAATTTTTTGAAAAATTTACCACAGCTGTGTTTTCTGTGATGGAATCACAATCTGACCGCACCAAAAAAACCCCGTTTCAAGGTGTGGACAAAAATATTACCTCTATGCAAACAGCACGTACAAGATAATATCAAAGCAGGTCTTCCGGCTCATGTGATATCGGGCAATGCCCGGCAATTTTATATTCTGCCTTCTCAGTTTCCCAATGACCGGCTTTCACCGACGAATATAAAAGCTTCCACATATACGGCGACAGTAATACCGCAGGGGAGTCTCACCCCATTCCCTTTTCACCGGCAATGCCCAAACAGCATAGCCGACACTCTGTGTGAACTATGAAATTTTACCTTGTCATCATATCATATTCTGTTTGGAAAGTCAAGAAAAATTAAATGGGAGAAATTGAGATATTTGCAGATTAGTGGTTGTTATTTTATTTTTTTTATGATAGAATAGATTTCGTAAGAATCCATTGGTTCAAAGGAGAAACAAAGGTATGGCATTTCTATTAGGGATATTGGCAGTTATCACATTTCTTTTGAGCTTTCAGCTAAAATCCAGAAGAAATATCCTGATTGTCAATCTGACCTCAAGATTTTTATACATCCTGCAGTATCTTGTTTTAGGTGCATTTGAGGGTGCGGTATTGGATTTTATGGGGTTCCTTTCGTCGTTTGTGGCAAGGTACAAGGAAAAACCGTTTTTTGCAAGGCATTTTATATGGATAATCGGAATCATCAATCTTTGTTTGGTGGCAGTAGGACTTGTTTTGTACGAAAACATTTTCAGTTTGTTTGCAATCTTTGGAATTGTGTTTGAAGTGACGGCACTATGGCTGACGAGAGAAAAAAACATCAGAATCCTTTCCCTGGTTGCGGCACCGTTTTGGTTGGTGTATAATTTTGTAAACGGTGCGTACGGTTCTGTCATCGGAAATGTTCTGGTCATTGTTTCGATTCTTATTGCGATGTTCAGGCTGGACTTTAAAAAAAGAACATAATTAACTGATGCAAGTTGTCAGGAAAAACGAGAAACAAATCGTCAGAATTTAGAAAGTAAAAAGAAAGAGAGGCAAAATGCAATGAAAACAATCCGGATTGAAAAAGAGGTAGAAGTAGCAGGAAAATATGATGTCATTGTAGCCGGAGGCGGTGTTGCCGGTGTTGCGGCGGCGGTTTCTGCCGCACGGATGGGGAAGAAGGTACTGCTCATTGAAAAAACAATTTCTCTTGGCGGTCTTGCAACCATCGGTCTGGTGAATCTTTTTGTACCGTCCTGCAATGGCAGAGGCACGAAAATTATCAAGGGTATGGCGGAGGAAATGTTAAATCTTTCTATCCGTTACGGTTACAACTGTGTTCCCCAGGAGTGGAAGGACGGAAACGAGCCGGGCGAATCTGCGACGACGAGATATATTACCAGATTTTCCATTAATCTCTATATCCTGCAATTAACCAAGTGGTTAAAGGATGAAGGGGTTGAGATTTTGTTTGATACGGTGGTGTCCCAACCAGTTATGGAGGGTGGGCACTGCAGTGCATTGATTGTAGAGAATAAGACCGGAACCCAATGCTTTGAAGCAGACATTGTGATTGATGCAACCGGAGATGCAGATGTTTTGTACCGGGCAGGCGTTCCGACGGTGCAGGGAAAGAATTATCATACCTTTTATGCCTCTGTGACCGATTTGAAAAGCTGTCAGGATGCGGTAGACAAGCAGGATATTCAGATGATTTATCAAAAACGAATCTTTGGCGGTGGTGCAAATCTCTTTGGCGGCGGTCATCCGGAGGGAAAACCCTTCTGGTACGGAACAACGGCAGAGGATGTCACCAATTATGTTGTGGAAAACCATCTGGAAATGCTTGAAAAGGTGACAGAGGATGTGCCGGAATCCCGGGATATTACCGAGCTTCCGACAATGGTACAGCTTCGTACCACCCGACGCATTGACGGCGACTATACCCTGACTCCGGCAGATGTGTACAAGCATTTTGAGGATTCTGTGAGTGCAATGAATGACTTTGAGCATCGGCATTTTCTCTATGAAATACCCTACCGTGTCATGATAAAAAGCGGATTTGACAATCTGATAGCGGCAGGCAGAATCACCTCGGGGGACGGCTACGGCTGGGATTTGTTGCGTGTGATTCCGCCGGCAATTATTACCGGTCAGGCGGCAGGTGTTGCGGCGGCGATTGCAATTGATGAAAAACGCGCAGTTTACGATATGAACATTCCAAAGCTACAAAAGCTTCTGACCGAGCAAAATGTCATGATACATTTTGACGACAGCTTAGTAAACCGGGAGCTTGGTCCCGATGCAGATGCAGACTTTGAAAAATATGACCACATTTGAGGAATTACATACTATGGATAAAAACAAAACAACCTCGGCAACCCTTGCGGCATTGGGGGCACAGGTGATTTTTGGCTTCAGCTTTATGTTCACCAAGATTGCACAAGGGTTTGCGACTCCCATGACCGTGATTGCCAACCGGTATCTGGTGGCATTGTTTGGCTTAACGGTCGTCATGCTGATTACAAAAACAAAAATTAATCCTGGCAGAAAATTCGGAAAACTGATTCTGATGTCGTTTTTTCAACCGGTTCTGTATTTCATTTTTGAAAGCTACGGAATCCGGCTGACGAACAGTGCATTTTCGTCGGTTATGATTGCGATGATTCCGGTGGTCTGTATGATTTGCGGTATCTTTATGTTAGGAGAAATTCCCTCGATTGTGCAGTATCTGTTTACAGCATTGTCGGTGGGCGGTGTGGCATTGATGACACTCTCCGGAAGTCGGGAAGGCGTTGTGACACCGCTTGGAGTTTTGCTCCTGGCAGGTGCGGTTGTGTCCTCTGCGGCGTACAATATTTTAAGCCGTAAGCTGTCGGCGGAGTTTTCCGTTTTTGAACGAACCTATGCAATGACCTTGATTGGGGTGATTACCTTTGTCGGCATTGCATTGGTGGAGCAGCATTTTCATCCGGCAGAAATCCTTCGGCCGTTGATGGAACCGTCCTTTTTCGCTTCTGTGTTCTATCTGGGAATGGTTTCCTCCGTGATTGCATTTTTGATGCTGAATTATGCCAACACCTATTTGCCGGTTGCCAAAACAACGGTATTTTCTAACATAACCACCGTTGTTTCGGTGATTGCGGGTGTGGTATTTTTAAGAGAACCGTTTTCTAAAACGGCATTGCTTGCCGTTGTTATGATTCTGGTCGGTGTCTGGGGCGTGCAGATGAGTCGGGTCAGAAAATCCGGAGAATGACTGTTCACTTTTAGAAGTTACGAATATGGTTATATCATTGGGAGGGGATTATATGAATCAAACAAAAAAAATTCTTTGCAGTATCGGTATTGTTTTTGCGTGCGTTCTGTTTCTGATACCGTTTTTTTGCACACTCATTCTTAGCTTTTCAGATTATCAGGTTATGAGGGGTTTGTTTGGCAGTAATTGGGTGGGATTTGCAAATATTGCTTCTTTTTTTGGTTGGGAGTATTTTACAAGAATTTTATCAAACACACTGGTAATCAGTATTTTAGGAACCGTCATCGGGGCAGTTTATGTCTTTTTTGCCGCTCTTTCTATAGGAAGCATGAAAAATCAGATATTAAAGGGACTGATTGCAACAGTATTTGCCATTCCGGCAATCGTTCCTGTGAATTTATTTGTTCATCTTTTGCCGACAGAACTCCTGATGCAACCGTCCTTTCTTTTGAGAATTGCGGTCTCTGCCATTGACGGATTCAGAATTGCAGGGTTGATGGTTTGTGTTGCATATTTCATCCGGAAGGATGTTCTAAAAGAGAGTATGAAATGTGTGCTGTTATTTATTGCATTGAAACTGATATTGATTCTATCTTCTGATCAGGCGTTGATAAACAGTATTTATCATCCGCTGACTTATGAAATTCTGGATGTGTTCTCAACCTACATCTACCGGAACGGTTTGGTTAATGCAGACTTCTCCATGGCTGCAGCCGTACATATCGCAAAGGTTGCAATTTCTGTTGTGCCGGCGGTGATTGCTTGTCTGATTCTTGTTGCGATTCAGAAAGAAAACCGCACCATTCGGACAGAACGTAGCTTTGAAGCTGTGTCAGTTACGGCGCTTATCCCGATAGGCATTTTATTTGCTATGGTTGCAACGGGCGGCTCATTGTTGCCGATAGTAAAGCATCCGATGGTGATAGCCGGATATATCAATGAGTTTCTGATTGCTTTTGTTTCTGCACTGTTTGTTGCGGTGCTTGCCTATGGACTTGCAGTACTTGCCCGGAATTCCGGCAGACTTGGTATCCTTGTTCTTGTGCTTCTTTGCCTGACCGGAAACAGTCTGATTGGAAAATATATACTTGCCCGTATATTTGGCGTGATGGATACGTTTGTTGGTGTTGTATTCTATCAGTTCAGCATGATTTCTGTTCTGGCACTGCTTCTGTACTTTGCAACGTACCGTGAGCGAAGTGCCAAAAAAGATTTGTCTGCCTTACTGATTGGATTTATTCTGATGTTTTCCGGATTTTGGGGTGATTTTAGCGCATCCATGATTATGACAAGACAAAGAGAACTGTTTCCGTTATCACTTGTTTTAAGGGAGATGGCAATGCTTGCAGACTCGGAATCTGCCAATGGCGGAATGCTTTTCTCGACAGTTCCTTACATTTTCATCCCGGTCTTTGTGGTTTGTGCCGGATTTTTAATCAGCTCTGTCATAAAAAAGGATTCATAAGTGCAAAAACATTAAATTTTTGTGAAACTATTGACAAAGTTGTCTTTTTGGTATAAAATATTCGTGTTATTATTTTTTGGAGGGAAAGAATATGAAAAAGATTTTATCAGTTTTGTTGGCAGCAATGATGAGCTTGAGCTTGGCTGCTTGCGGAAACAAGGAAGCAGGAAACAATGCTGCAGAGGGCGGCAAGAAATTTGTGATTGCAACCGATAAGGGCTTCAGCCCGTTTGAATTCCAGGATGCAGAAGGCAATATTGTCGGCATCGACATGGATATTTTGGCAGCAATTGCAGAGGATCAGGGCTTTACTTATGATTTGCAATACGTTGGTTGGGATGCAGCAATTGCGGCTTGTCAGGCTGGTCAGGCTGACGGTATGATTGCAGGTGCATCGATCACAGATGAAAGAAAGGCAAACGGCTGGACTTTCTCTGACGGTTACTATGATGCAACCCAGGGTATGGCTGTTGCAAGCGATTCTGCAATCGCAAGCTTTGACGATATGAAAGGCAAAAAGGTTGCTGTTAAGAACGGTACCATGAGCAATCAGTATGCAGAAAGCATTAAGGATCAGTACGGCTTTGAAGTTGTAACCTTCTCAACCTCTCCGGATATGTACCAGGCTGTTATGGGCGGTCAGGTAGATGCTTGTATGGACGATACACCGATTTTAAAGTACAACATCAAAACCGGCGAGTTGGATATGAAGTTTGTAGAAGGTACAGAAAATGACCCTGCACAGTATGGCTTTGCAATCTTTGATGCAAGCAAGCAGGAATTGATTGACCTTTTCAATGCAGGTCTGGAAAATATCCGTGCAAACGGAAAGTACGACGAGATTATCGCAAAATATCTCGGCTAATCATTACGGAACAGAAAGGGCATTGGCTTATCCCGGTGCCCTTTGATTTTATTTAGGAGGCGTCTCACCCCCATGAATCAGATTATCAATACTTATGGTCCGCTCTTGCTCACGGCAATGGGACAAACGCTCTTGCTTGCTTTGTGCGGACTGTTTTTCGGATGTATACTGGGAATCATTTTTGGTTTGTCCAGTGTGGTGAATAATAAAATTTCCAGAGCGATTTCGGCAATCTATGTCAATCTTATTCGAGGCGTGCCGATGATTGTTTTGGCTTTCTTTGTATTTTACGGAGTTCCTTACGGATTAAAAACGGCATTCAATTCCCGTTTTGTTCTGACCTCTCTGCAGGCAGGAACGATTTGTCTTGCGGTGAACTGCGGTGCATATATGTCAGAAATTATCCGTGCCGGCATTCAGTCGATTGATCCCGGTCAGATGGAGGCGGCAAGAAGCCTTGGTCTTTCTTACTGGCGGTCAATGTTTCGGGTTGTTCTTCCGCAGGCAATCAAGAACATGATTCCGAGTATCGTGAATCAGTTTATCATTACATTAAAGGATACTTCCATTTTGTCGGTTATCGGTTTCCCGGAATTGGTAAATAAAGCACAGAATGTTATCGCAATTACCTTTAAATCCTTTGAAACCTGGGCAATTGTTGCGGTGATGTATCTGGTTGTTATTTTGGCATTGCAGCAGGTTGCAAATGCGTTAGAAAGGAGACTCAGCCGTGACCGTAAGAAGTAAGAATGTAAAAATCCATGTCGAAAATCTTGTAAAAAGCTTCGGCAATAACACTATTTTGAAGGGCATTTCCACCGATATTTACGAGGGAGAGGTGGTTTGCGTCATCGGACCTTCCGGCTCGGGAAAATCAACCTTCCTGCGTTGCATGAACCGTCTGGAAAATGCAACCTCGGGTGAAATTGTGGTTGACGGTTGCCATGTCAATGATAAAAAGGTGAATATCAATAAGGTGCGCGAGAACATCGGTATGGTGTTCCAGCATTTTAATCTGTTTGCAAATATGAATGTTTTGCGGAATCTGATGCTTGCCCCGGTGGATTTAAAAAAGGCAAGCAAGGAAGAAGCAGAGCAAATCGCAAGAAAGCTGTTGGAAACGGTAGGTCTTTCGGATAAGGCAGATAGTTATCCGTCACAGCTCTCCGGCGGACAAAAGCAGAGAGTTGCAATCGCAAGAGCATTGGCAATGTCACCGGATATTATGTTGTTTGATGAACCTACCAGCGCTCTGGACCCGGAAATGGTCGGCGAAGTGCTTGCAGTTATGAAACAGCTTGCAAAGGACGGCATGACAATGGTTGTGGTTACGCACGAAATGGGCTTTGCCCGTGAAGTGGCAGACCGTGTGATGTTTATGGATGAGGGTGTTATCCTGGAGGAAGGAACCCCCGAGGAAATTTTCTCAAATCCCAAGCATCCCAGAACCATTGACTTTTTGAATAAGGTGTTATAAGCAAATCGAAAGATGCAAGATATGTTTCTTGTATCTTTTTTGTAATTTAAAACAGAACGAAAGGGAAAATCAATGAAGCTATACTTTGCCCCGATGGAGGGAATCACGACCTATTACTTCCGGAACGCACATGCTGAAATGTTTGGCGGTTGCGACCAATATTTTGCACCCTTCTTAGTGCCGACCGAGAACGAGCGAATCAGTGCAAGAACCTTACGGGACATTCTGCCGGAGCGGAACGATATTCCTGTGATTCCGCAGGTCCTATGCAATGACGGCAAGGCTTTTTCTGAATTTATCAAAAAGATTAAACCGTTGGGCTTTGATACGGTGAATCTGAATTTTGGATGCCCGTCCGGGACAGTTACCAAGAAATACAGAGGCTCCGGGATTTTGCGTGATTTAGATTTAATGGATCGTTTTTTGTATCAAATCTTTTCGGAGCATGAGGATATAAATATATCCATAAAAACCAGAACCGGCTTTTACAGTCATGCAGAATTTGACGAAATTCTGAAGATTTATCAGAAATATCCGATTTCTGAGTTGATGATTCATCCCAGAATCCGGGAGGAGTATTACAACGGAACGCCGAATATGCAAAGCTTCGACTTAGCATATCAGTCTATCAAAAGTCCGCTTTGTTATAACGGAAATGTCTACACCACGCAGGATTTTGAACGGATTGAGTCCCGGTATCCGAAACTCAACAGTATCATGTTGGGAAGAGGTGTGATTAAAAATCCTGCGTTGTTCCGGGAAATAAAGGGCGGAAAGCCGTTGGAAACGCAGGAGCTGATTTCTTTTTCTGCATTGATTGAAAAAAGGTGTCTGGAGCTGTTGGGCTCTGAGGTTTACACCCTGCATCGTTTGAAGGAAATGTGGCTTTATATGATGCAGAATTTCCCGGAGGAAAAGAAGATTTTAAAGGCAGTCAAAAAAGCGAATCGGATTTCTGATTTGAATCATGCAATCGGATGCTTGCCTGCATTATAAATTACACGAAAAAATAGGAGTGTTCCGGAGAACGCTCCTATTTTTTGTGGATTAATCTACCATATGGAATAGCTCGGTTTCTAAGAAACCTGCATTTTGATAAACACCCATCGGGGGAACCAACTTTCTGATATTCTGTGCTGCAAAGGATTTCAAAGTTTCCCAGGTGCAGACATCCGTTTTTTCCTCATCGGTATCCCACATCACACAAGCGGTGTAAACCATGTGCTTGATTTCATGATTTACCGTGTTCCAGGTGGTACCGATTGCACCCAGTAATTCATATTTTTTTGCGAGCCGTATCATGCCACGGATATGCTCAATGTCGTCCCACGGACAGATAACCATTTTTTTTGCATCCCAATTTTCGGATAGGAATTTTACAGTTCCGTCTTGATCTTCCTTGATATAATACTGCCAATCAGCAAGATACATATCTTTATCCAATGCTGCAAAATTCTTTTCATATTCATGACATCTGCCTGTTGCATTTGCGACATATGGGAATGCGAACTTGTTATGATTAATAAACATATCTGCCCACATCATGGGCTTTCTGCCAATGCTTTTTAAATGTGCAGCTGTTGTATTTACATGATTGATGAAGGTTTCGTTTTCCGGACCATGAGCATCATGTCTGGTGTCTAAGGCATAAGCCTCGTCGCAACCAATGTGGAAGTATTCGCCGTCCGGGAAAATTTCACATAGTTCTTCGCGTACATCCTTCAATAACTGTAAGGTCTCCGAATTTTCAACATCCCAGGTCCATCCGCCGGGCAGAAACAGTTCTTCGTATTCAGGTGCCTGATCGAGCAGTACACTTTTGCCCGCCTTAAAACGCGACTGTGTTGCGTGTCCCATGTGATTATACATCGGGATAAACTCTACTCCGAACGCCTTTCCGTATTTGAAAATCGGTGCTAAGTCTTCCTTGGTATAAGCAAACGGCCATGCAAGCTGCTCTAAGGTTTCAAGCTTCAGCATACCCCAGAATTCAAGCACGATGTGGGTACACTTTAAAAGACCGCACAATCTTACCAGCTTGGTCAAGAACAAAAGCTTTGTTTCGGGAAACACGCATAAATGCATTCCGCGCATTTTTAATGCAGGTTTGTCTTGAATATGAATATTTTTTACGATAAAGTCATTGGTTTTTCTGCGGTATGCACTGACAAGCTGTAAAATGGTAGAAAATGCGTGAATCAAACCAATTGTTTCTTTGTACAAAATCTCGATTCCATTTTCACTGCATTCCAATTCGTACTCAAAATCGGTGTTACCGCCTTTGGGGGGTTCTTCTGCCTTTAACGCAATTTTTGCAGAACCGGAAATTCCATCCTGAAAAATAACCTCAAGATTGGATTTGTTTGCAGTAAAATTATTCCATAATTCCGGGCATAGCTCCAGGAATTCCGGATTATCAAAGCTTTTATCAAGAATCAGATATACCTTGTCAGAAAAAACAAATTCACCTGTTTTTTCTTCAAATTGATAGGGTTGCGGAAATACATTAATCATGGCACACGACTCCTTTTTCTTTTGCTAACGAAATTATATACTATCTATACGATATTTACTATAATTTTTGAGTAATATACTTGAACAAAAGAGTGATTTGTGTTATAATATCTGCGAAAATGTACTTTTTTTGTTAAGGTGGTTTGTATGGAACATAGTAATTTGCAGGATTTAATCTCCTGTCTGGAATATGGCACGAATATCCATATCTGTGTTGTTTTTTTAGAGGACTTCGGCAATCATAAAACCGAGCTTCTTCGCAAAAATGCGGTGCATACAAAACCCTTTTGTACCTATATGCATCGGGATGTTCATTCTTCTTCTGAGGAAATCGAAAAATGTATCAGATGCCGTGATTTGGCACTCAAAAAAGCAGTTTCAGGAAGAAAAGCCTTTGGTGGTTTGTGCTTTAATGGTGTGTATGAATATTGTCATCCCGTTCTCTATGGGGAGGATGTTGCAGCGGTGGTGTTTATTGGCAATATCCTGACCGTTCCGTCTCCGTTGACAATCCCTTTTTTTGAGACCTTTGAGCGGAATTTTGACGAGGAACAGTGTGCTCGTTTTGCAGCTTTGATTGATAATCATATTAGACTCTTGCTGCAGGAATATCCCAAAAGCCAGAATAAATTCAATCCGGCAGTCAATAATATTCTGAATTACATCGAAGAAATTTTGTTCTCCGATATCTCCTTGAAGAACCTTTCCGAAATTTTTAATTATAACGAAAAGTATATCGGAAAGCTCTTTAAAAAGCATACCGGAATGACGGTAAAAGAATATGTCAATGATAAACGGCTTCATCATGCAGAGAAATTGCTTTTAGAAACACATTTATCTGTTACGGATATTTCCCTGAAAATGGGATTTAATAATGTGACCTATTTTAATCGGCTCTTTAAAAGGAAATTCGGACTGTCACCGAGTGAATATCGGAAAATAAAACAATAAGGCATATCACAAAACTTTCGTGATATGCCTTGTCTTTTAGCCTTTGACACCGCCAATATTGACGCCGCCCATGATTTGCTTCTGGAAGATTGCAAAAATCAACACCTGCGGAACAACCGAGAAAATCAATGCAATCATCTGATAATCCATTGTGTAGGTAGAGGTCTTCATCCGGAAGAGCTGAACTCCGATAACCGTCTTTTCACGGTCGGAAATCAACAGATACGGCCAGAAGAACTGTCCAAGCGTTCCATTAAAAGTAAACATTGCTACCACTAAAAATACCGGTACAGAAAGCGGAAGAATGATTCTAAAGAAAATTCCGATGTTGTTACATCCGTCAATCCATGCCGCCTCAATCAGCGAGGACGAAATTCCGTCAAAGAAATTCTTAAACAGAATGATATTGAATGCATTCGCTGCTGCCATCAACCAGATTGGCCAGAAGGTTTCCAAAAGGTTTATCCCAATTATGGGCATACTTTTAAATTCCATATACAGAGG
>SVJN01000153.1 GCA_015068965.1 Oscillospiraceae bacterium | reverse complement strand
TCGCTGGTAACCAAAAAGAAATTTGCCAACCGCAAACATTCCATTGCATCCGGTTCCCGGATACTGTTTTCCCAATTAGCGACCTGACTTCTGGTTACACCAATTTCTCCGGCAAGCTGTTTTTGTGTCAGGTTCCGTTCTGTACGAAGCATAGAAATCCGTTCTGCAAGACAGAACCGGATATATTCCTCTTTATCCATAACTTTTTTCTCCTTTTTATGCAATACGGTACAGCAGTACCGTTCCTACCATATTCAGACCGAATCCAAGCAAGAATAAAGGTATCCACACCTTTTCCTGCTTCGGCTTTGCAGATATCATCATATAAAATAAGTATGCAAATAAATCAAGCGGATATCGGTTGCCGAACTGAAATCCTCCCATTGTTCTGTGCGATGCAAAGCAGAACAGATGCACCACAGCAGTTATCCCCCAGATTATTGTGAGTGCCGGGCGTTTTTTTGCCGCACACGCAATACACCACACCGCCGGAATCACAATCGGACTGGCAAGATAAAGTGCCATTCCGTTAAATTTCGGATAATCCAGACTACAATCTGCCGCAATCCCCGGCAAACGAACAAGCGACATAAGGTTCTTCGGAATATACGACCAATGAAATTGTCCATCGGGAGCCTCTAAAAATTCCGGCAGATAATTATGCCCAAACTCCAGCACCGAACCAAACCGTGCAAAATTATACCACATCATTACACCTGCAACCAAAGCCGGTGCAATCCACCATTTCCAGAAAAAACCGGGACGAATCTGATAAAGCATAAACAAGATCATAGGCAGATACAAAATCTGATGCGGACGGCATCCGACACTCAGCGCCCAGCATAAAAGTGCTTTTGCCCCCTGCCCGGTAACCGCATAATACACGCACATCAGGCTCAGCAAAAAACAAAGATTCTGGGCAAAGAACCAAACCCAGGCATTAACCGAAATCAACAGAAAATTTCCACCGATGGTTAAAAACAAGCTCCAGAATAATGCCGACCTTTTTTCATAGAGACTGCAAATTCGATACGCATACACGCCCGAAAGCAGGGAAACAAACAGAGCAACCATATTATCCGGAATCCCCAGCACTACAAAGGGTAACAGCACCACAGACGGCACCGGCGGAAAGCTGACAAAGAATTTCCCGCCAAATTCCGCAATTTCCAAATGAGAATAATTCCTGCCCAAATCCAGCCTTCCCGAAAGCCACGCCTTCGCCTGCAAAACATAGGAATTATAAGGATTTGGTGACCACGGCCAGCATCCGGTAAAGGAGTAAATCACAAAATAAGCACAAACAAGTGATAACAGCAATATAAAAAGCTCCTGCTTATTTGTTTTTTCCATGTTTTCCACTCCTTTCTTCTTGCTTATTTTAGCATTTTCTTTCTTTTTTGTCAAACTTTTTCGTATGACAAAAATCCCCATTTTTTTACAAATCGTCATACAGGCGCAGACATTTATTCATGTGTGATACATCATAAAATCCGCAAATCTGTGCAATTTCTGTTTTGGTCTTATCTGCTTGTGCAATCATGCCACGTGCTGTCCGAATCCGGCAACGAATCATATATTCCGCCGGTGTCTGGTTTAAAATCCGCTTAAAGTGTCGATTAATGGTAGATGCCGACATGAACGAAATTTCCTGCAAGGTCGCCTCTGTAATCCGTTCATTCCAATGTGTGTTGATATATTCCATGATCTGCAAAACTGCATCTTCCCGCGTTCTGTGTCGTTCTGGCATATTTTGCTTTTCGTGCATTTTCATACAAAGCCGGCAAAGAAGCTGAAGCACACCGATGTCATGCGCCGTTCCTAACTTTGCTTTTTGGCGATGCTCCAGTTCTCTGATTTCCCGTTTTATCACGGTCATTTCATCCGCATCTAAGCTAAGGAACATTTTCCGGTCGTAAATCTGTCTGAGCATCGGCTCAATTTCAATCAGAACAGAATATCCGGGCAGGGCAGAAAGCTCCTCCTGATATCGGTTTAAAAATTCTTTTTTCATCAGCACATGAAACACATCCAACCCCTTTCCGCTCCGATATCCGTGCAAAATTCCGGGCGGTATCACAAACACATCCCCGACATAAACCGGAATGCTTGTATCCTCAATATAATGACAGCCCTCTCCTGCAATAACAATATTGATTTCCCAAAAATCATGAATGTGCATATCAAAGCTATAATCCTGATGCAGGATAGAATCTGTGAGATTCAATGCCCTATGTTGAAAAAAAGTAGAGGTATCATAAAATGACTTTTCATTTTTCGGTATTTTTTTCGGATACTTCATTTAATAAACCTCCCAGCGAATAAATTTTACCATAAAATGACCGGATTTTACTATTATTATACCATATTCTCTGGTATAATTCAATTATAAATAACAAAAAAGGAGTGTTTTTATGGGTCAATTATGTGAGCTGTTACATTCTGTAGGAGAGCCGTTTGCTGCCGGATTTATGGAATTTCCGGACAAAAGTCCCTTCTACCGTTTTTCTCGTGCTATCCAATGCTATTTTCAGAAAATGAATCTCATGCCCTACAAGGGAGGAAAGCTTTATCCCTGTGGCGGCAGATTTGCACAACGGTTTGCCGTTTTTCATGACCACGCCTACACCTATGCCATTGACCGGGATTATTTAGCAACCAAAATCGGCGAAGAGGATGCCACCGCAATCCGGGAAGCACTTGGTCCGTTTCCGGTTCCTTTTACCGAGCATTTTGTCGGTGGCGGATGCTATGTACACTCTTTTCCGAACTATGAACGAATTGAACGAGAAGGACTCAATCGCTACCGTGAACGCATCCTTGCTTTAGAACCCTCTGAATTCCGGGACGGTCTTTTGCTTGTTTTAGAAGGAATTGACGGTTTCCGCATTCGTTGCTTAGAACTGCTTCGCAAGGAAAATGCACCCGAATGTCTGATTCATGCGTTAGAGAAAGTTCCCTTCCAGCCGGCAGAAACTCTTTATGAAGCGATTGTATGTCGGAATTTTATCTTCTATATTGATGCCGCCGACGACCCCGGCAGATTGGATGCTGAGTTGATTCGGTTCTATCAGGGCGAGGATGCTGTAGATTTATTTTCCGAATTTTTCGACAATGTAGATGACAACCAAGGCTGGTCGGTTGCTTTAGGTCCGGACTATAATGCCCTGACCTATCAGATTATCAAGGCAAGCAAGGGAAAGCGCAGACCTTTGGTGGAATTGCGTGTTACACCCGATATGCCGGACGATTTATGGGAATTGGCGGCTGATGCCTTAAAAGCAGGAGGAGGCTCTCCGGCACTTTATAACGAGCCGTTGTATCAATCGGTGCTTGCAGAGAATTTTCCACACATTCCAAAGGAAGATTTGCTTCGCTTCAACGGTGGCGGTTGTACCGAAACCATGCTTGCCGGAATTTCCAGAGTCGGATCTTTAGATGCAGGCATCAACACCGCATTGGTATTCTACAATGTCATGCGTGAAAAGCTGACCGCAGTAAACAGCTTTGAAGAATTTTTCGACCTGGTGATTGCAGAAATTGATTCTGTCACCGCCACAACCTTAGGCTATGTGCATCAGATTTATGAGCATCGCATCAATCACGTTCCGCACCCGGTGCGTACCTTGTTGATTGACGACTGTATCGACAATCAAACAGATTTTAATGCAGGCGGTGCAAGATACAACTGGAGTATTATCAATTTTGCCGGTATGATTAATGTTATTGACTCTCTGCTTGCAATCCGGGAACTGATTTTTGATAAAAAGGAGTATACCCCACAACAGTTCCTCGCTCTGTTGGAGGAGGAAGAGCCTATGTTCTTCCAACGTCTGAAGCAATGTGAATGTTTTGGTAACGATGATGACCATGCA
>SVJN01000152.1 GCA_015068965.1 Oscillospiraceae bacterium | reverse complement strand
GTTAGAGCCTTTTAAAAACCATCAAGTGGTAGGAGGATTGAACTAATCCACAGTATCTAAACACAGTATAGCATATATCCATTAAAAAGTGGATATTTAAACTATAATTATATAATACAAGGAGGATAAGAGGGATGAAAAAAATCAAAACATGGAAGCTATTTATCTGTATTTTGGCGGCTATGATGCTGACAATTGCATCGGCATATGCGCAGGATGCCTTTGCATGGTTAGAGGCTGAGAATGGAACAGTTTCAGAGGGGAGTTATCGGGTTGTTACGATAGATGAAGCCAGTGGACAAAAGGGAATGGATTTGTTTTCAACAGAATGGAGCCCGTCCCAGATAGACTTGACGTTCAATGTGGAAGAAGCAGGGGATTATGATATTAAAATTCTGACTTCAATGGGACATGTTGGTCATTTGTCAAAATTTCTTTGGTGTATAGATGAGGAAGATTTTTCTTATTGTCCATCTCAGATGGGGGCAGAAGTTTATAAATATGTGATTACCAATATCGGTACTTATCAAACGCCGGTTTGTTGGTATTCTCTCGGAAGCAGAAGTCTGACTGCCGGAGAACATACCATTTCAATTCGTGTGGAGGATTTCAGAAATAATCAGGATTGGATGTTCCACTATTTTGATGTGGTGGTGGTTGTTCCGTCATCCTGGCAATGGACTCCGGTAGGGATAGAACGCCCGGTTGAAAAGAAGCTTGCCAAAAATCGCTTTACATGGATTAACATGGGCGAGGTTATCAGTAATGAGAATAAGGCTCAGCCAGGTGTTAATGTGTCGGGTGCAACCATTTCGGTTCAGTCGGTGCAACCGGAAGGAACTGTTTATGACTTTGAAGTTCCGTTTCGTGTCAAAGAAGCAGGAGAATATGATATTTATTTTTCGGGAGGTCCCCCGGATGTGGCACATGCATCAAGAGGATATTATTTGTTAGATGGTGTGGAAAAAGGAAAAATTACAGAGGGAATGAATTATCGCTGGATGGCGTATGCAGTCGGAGCACCCAACGGGCTTGGTATGCAGTGGCAAAGAATTGAGCAAATGATGTTGGATACGAATGAGCATACGATTACTTTCCGTTATCCTGCAAAAAGAACGATGGATGAAAGCTATCTGATTGCATTGCAGTATATGGTAATTGTTCCGAAAGGAACAGAATTTGGATTTACCAATACCGATGATCCGGCAATTGCTACCGGTGAAATCCTGATGACGGATATTTTTATAGAAGAAACAGAAATTTCTGAAGCACCGCCCCTGCATATGATGACATTAAATGGCATTCCGGTTCAATGGAGTGTAGATAAGCCGGAGTATTTCGATATCAATGCTGGAGAAGTGATTCAACCGGGATATTATGACGAAAGTGTTGACATTGTTCTGACAGCTTCCTTTGATATTACGGAGGGTAAGTATTCTGCAACAATTACAAAGAGCTTTCCACTTACGATTGTAAAGAAGGATGCTTATTCGGTTAAGAATTTCTTGCTTGAGTATGAGAATGGTAAAAAATTCGGAGAAAATTCGGACACAAATAAAAAATTGACTGCGAAGATAAGTGTGTCTAATAATACAAATGAAGAAAAGCAGGCAGTTTTGTTGCTATTGTTATATGATGAAACCGGAAAGTTAATCAAGGTCGGTTCGCAGGCAATTGGTCTGACAGCAGAGCTACAGGAGATATGTGCAGAAATTTTGGTTGAGGAAGAAAAGGAAGGTTATGCGGCAGAGGTTTGTCTCTGGACTGATATGCAGGAACAGGCTGTGATTCAGGATACAGTCCACTTTTTTCAAAAATAGGATGAGAGGAAAGGCAGCAGTTTTTCAAACAACCATTTGAAGGATAGAAAGCGATTGATACTTAAAAATGAATCACAATGTATCATTTAAAGGAGGAAAAATGATGAAGAAGGTAGTATCGTTGTTACTCTCCGCAACTATGGCAGTTGGCTTGATGTCAGGTTGCGGCGGTACAAAGGAAGCAGGAAAAACAGAGGATGGAAAAATCTTCTTAAGCGTTGGCAACTGGCCGGACCCGGACTCAAAGCCGGACAGCTACAAAACAGAGATGGAAAAGAAGGAAGCATTTGAAGCAAAATATCCTGATATTCATGTAGAACCGGATTACTGGGCATATGACGTGCAGACCTTTGCTGCAAAGGCAGAGGGAGAAACCCTTCCGATTGTGTATAACACATTTGCAACCGAAGTTAAGAAGATTTTAGAGCTTGGCTATTCGGCAGATGTAACTGAGGTTATGAAACAGTACGACTATTATGATATGATTTCAGATGAAATTATGTCACAGATTTCTCGCGATGGAAAGGTTTACATGGTACCGAGCTCTTTATATTCCTTGGGTCTGGTAATGAATATGAATCTGTTTCGTGAAGCAGGCTTGGTAAATTCTGACGGAACCCCGATATTCCCCAAAACCTTTGATGAAGTCAGAAGCATGGCAAAGACCATTACCGAAAAGACCGGAAAAGCAGGCTTCATTTTCCCGACCACCGGAAACGGCGGCGGCTGGAACTTCACTCCGCTTGCTTGGAACTTTGGCGGAACCTTTATGGAAGAAACCGATGAGGGTTGGAAGGCAACCTTTGCATCGGAAGAAGTTGCATCGGCTTTACAATGGTTACGGGATATGAAATGGGAGGATAACTCCTTACCGGCAACTACTTTAGTCAGCAACGATGATACTTCTAAATTGATTGGTACAGACCAGGCGGCAATGTCCTTTGCACATCCGGGGCAGGTTGACTTGCTGATTTCTCAGTACGGTATGGATTTTAATGATATTGCCTATGCAAAAATGCCGGCAGGTCCCCAAAGACATGTTACACTCGTAGGCGGTGGTTATATTTGTATCGCTCCGAATGCAACTCCGGAGCAAATTGATGCGGCGTTTAAATGGTTAGAATTTAAAGGAAATATGCCGAAACATGAATTACCGGAGGAAATCAAGCAATCTATTTATAAAGACTTTGAAACAAAGGCAAATGAAAAAAGAGGCATCATCGGCATTCATGACATTTCCTTCTGGAGTGAAGAAGAGGCAACCAGAAAATATAAGCTTGAACTGACCGAACAGTTCCATAACATCGACCCGACGTTAGTTGCTTCCTATAATGACAAAACTGAAGTGGAATTGCAGGCGGAAGAACCGCAGAAGGCACAAGATCTGTATGCAACATTGGATAGCTGTCTGCAAGAGGTTCTGACCAACAAGGATGCTGACTGTATGCAGGTTTTGGAAAAAGCTGCTGCAGACTTCCAGAACAACCATCTGAATAATGTAAAATAATCCTGGAGATGACAAAATGAAGTTACAAAAAAGCAAAAAAGTCGGAACCCGTTGTTCCTGGATTCCGACCAAAAAGGATTGGAGTGCATGGATTCTGATTCTTCCTGCAATCCTTTGCATCTATTTGTTTGTCCTTCGTCCGCAGATTATGGGAACCTATTGGAGCTTCTTTGATATGCGAGGCTACAAGGTGGAATCCTTTGTCGGACTGGAAAACTACAAAACCGTTATCCGGGACACACAGTTTTTTAAAACCTTATGGAATACCTGTCAGTATGTACTCTGGTCGTTGGTAATCGGTTTTTGTCTGCCGATTATCGTAGCGGTTATTTTAAACGAATTGGTACATATGCGTAATAGTATCCGCTTCTGCGTTTACTTCCCGGCAGTTCTGCCGGGTGTCGCAGTTGCACTTTTGTGGTACTTAATGTACTACCCCGACCAGGGCGGTCTGTTGAATATGATTGGTTCCTGGTTCGGCATGGAGCCATATGTATGGCTGCAGGATTCCCGATGGACGATTGCCTTTATCGTTATCAGTATGACCTGGAACGGATGCGGCTCGACGGCAATTTACTATTTTGCATCCCTGCAGGGGGTAAACCGTGAGCTTTA
>SVJN01000012.1 GCA_015068965.1 Oscillospiraceae bacterium | reverse complement strand
TTATGGGCGTTCTGCCTTCCCGGTCTACGGTGGAGAAAAGAATACAGTAAAGAAAAAAGGGAACAGCACGATGCTTACAGAATCGTCTGTTTCTTTTTTTCTTTTGTGTAGGTTGACACGAAAAAAATGAGATGGTACAATGAAGAAAAAAAGGAGGCTTTTGTATGCTGTATCAGGGGGATTATCTGAACGAAATATCCTTTCCGCTCGGAGGAATCGGGACGGGTTGTGTCGGATTGGGCGGAAACGGACGTCTGACCGATTGGGAAATCATTACACGCCCGAATAAAGGCGGGAAAAACGGATTTTCACATATGGCAGTGCGTGTAAAAACAAAGGATGGCGTTTATGCCAAGGTTTTAAATTCTGATTTTCAGTCAAATTTGAGCGGTGTCTATCGCAAGCAACCCTTTGCCGGGTTTGGCTATGGAGTGGAGCGGGAGACGATGGCAGGAATGCCTCACTTTGCAGAAAATACATTTTTGGGCGAATTCCCGATTGCAGAGCTTACCTTTCGGGATGAACATTTTCCCGGGGCGGTGCTTTTGCGTGCCTTTAATCCGATGATTCCGAATGATGCAAAAAATTCCTCCATTCCGGCGGCTTTTTTTGAGATTGAATATCAGAATCCGACTGCGGAAGTCGTGGAATTTGACGGCGTATTTTCTCTTTCCTCTCCCTATGAGAAAGGGGTACATCTGGTAGAGAAAAATGGAACTATTACCACGGTGCGTATCAAAAATGCAGAGAAATCAGAGACAGAATATGGCTACAGTGATTTGGCAATCAGTGCGGAGGATGTAACGAATCTCCAGTGCTATTGGCATAAAAACGGCGGCTGTGATGCGGTGAATTTGTATTGGAATGAGTTGATTTCGGGTGAGCTTTTTAAGGAACGGAGCTATGATGAGCCTTTGCGGGAATCAACCTGCTCAATGCTTCGCCGTGTGAGCCTGGCACCGGGAGAAAAGGCGGTGATACGCTTTGTACTTTCCTGGAATCTGCCTTATATGAAGAATGACTGGGATGACGTGATGGATTCTGCTTATCGGGAGGTTGTCTGGAAGCATTATTATGCTACCGTTTTTGAAAACGCAACTGCAAGCGGAGTTTATGCCTTATCCAATTGGGATAGTCTTTATCAAAGAACCGAGCAATTCCGAAAGGCACTGTTTTCCTCAACGGTGGATGAAGTGGTTCTGGATGCAGTATCTGCAACCATGTCTGTGTTAAAATCCCCGACGGTATATCGTTTGGAAAATGGGGAGCTTTATGGTTTTGAGGGCGTGCATGAGCAATCCGGCTCCTGCCCCGGAACCTGTCAGCACGTGTATAATTATGCATACGCACTTTGCTTTTTGTTCCCGGAGCTGGAACGTTCCATTCGGAATCTGGAATATCGGTATGCAACGGATGAGAACGGAAAAATGACATTCCGTCTGCCGCTTCCGTTGGGGTGTGAGGGAGAAACAAGCGGTTTCACACCGTCAGACAAGCTGCACGCTTGCCTGGATGGACAGATGGGTTCTATCATCAAAACCTATCGGGAATGGAAAATCTCAGGAGATGACCAATGGCTTGATTCCGTTTGGAGCAAGGTAGAAAAGGCAATGGAATATGCGTGGAGTCCGGAAAATCCGCATGAATGGGATAAAAATCGGGACGGTGTTCTGGAGGGAAGACAGCACCATACCTTAGATATCGAATTGTTTGGTGCTTCGGCATGGCTGGAGGGTCTGTATTTGGGCGCATTAAAGGCGGCGTCTGAAATGGCAGAATATTTAGGTCATTCCAAAAAAGCGGCGGAATATTTGTCTTTGTTTGAACAGGGAAGAAAATGGACCAAGGAAAATCTTTTCAACGGAGAGTATTTTGTTCAGAAAATTGATTTGAAGGACCGCAGTATTTGTGAGCATTTTGATTGTACCGACATATACTGGGATGAGGAGTGCGGGGAAATTTGCTATCAGTTTGGGGAAGGTAGCTCGATTGACCAGCTTTGTGCGCAATGGCACGCATCGCTATGCGGTTTGGGGGATTTGTTTGATCCTGAACAAAGGAGAACTGCACTTGAAAGTATGGTAAAATATAATTTCAAATCATGTCTGAGAGAGTATGCAAATCCGTGGCGTGTTTTTGCGTTAAACGATGAAGCCGGAACGGTGATTTGTGATTTTCCAAAGGGACATAAAAAACCGAAAATACCGGTGCTTTATTTTGGAGAATGTATGACCGGCTTTGAATATCAGTTTGCAGGACTTCTGATGAGTGAGGGAATGATAGAGGAAGGCTTGCGTGTGGTAAAGGTAATCCGTGATCGTTACGATGGGAAAAAACGCAATCCATGGAATGAAATCGAATGTGGCAGCAACTATGCCCGTGCGATGGCGAGCTTTTCTATGCTGCCGATTTTAAGCGGCTTTGAATTTGACCTGCCAAGAGCAACGGTTGGATTCTCTCCGAAGGTGAATCGGGATATGTTTTCCTGCTTCTGGAGTCTTGGAACGGGCTGGGGGACTGTGGAATATACCAAAGAGAAGGTAGTCATTCATATTGAGGAAGGAAGCTTGTTGCTTGGGTGTATTCGGCTTCCCGGAAGAAGTAAGCCGGAAAAGCTTCTGGTTGACGGTACAGAGGTCTCATTTTTGTGGGAAAATGAATCGTTGATTTTTGTAAAAACAGAGGGACACAAAACATTTGAAATTATCAATGTATGAGGTGAACTGATTTGAAGAAAAACACAATTTCTACCGGACAGCTTGCAAAAATTTGTGGTGTTTCACAAGGGACAGTAGACCGTGCGCTTCACAACCGTGCCGGAATCAAGCCGGAAACCAGGGAGAAAATTCTGCGTGTTGCGCATCAGTTTGGTTACCGTCCGAATGCCTATTGTGAGTTTGACGGAAAAAAGCACACCGGGCTGGTTGGAATTTTAGTATTTGATTTATACAATGCCTATTTTTCGCATCTTGTGATGAGTCTGGAACGGGAGCTTCGCCGGAATGGTTACTGTGCGCTGGTGATGTTCTCGGACAAGGATAAGCAACAGGAGATTGAGTGCGTAGAACGGATGTACAATGCCGGTGTGGACGGACTGATTCTTGCTCCGGTCAATGATGGGGTGGTGTTTTCTTCCTTTTTAAAATCGTGGGGGATTCCTGCGGTCACACTCGGGAACCGTCTGGAAGGGACAAAATATATCGGTGTTGATAATTTTGAGGCAATGAAGCAGTTGACCGGAAAGGCACTTTCTGCAGGGTGGAAAAAATTTGCATACTTTGCACCGGCTCTTGGTTATCAGGAAGCAAATCTGTATGGACAGGAAGAACGGTTTCGAGGATTTCTCTCGGCAATGGAAGAAAGTGGCGCAACCTGGCAGATACTACCGGATGCAGAAGCGGCAAAAGAGCTTTCGGAGGATACTATCATTATAACGTCCACCGACTATTATGCCGAAAAAATAATAAAGGTGTGTGGTAACAGTCGGACGGTGACCGGCTTTGATGCAGTTTTTTCCGGTAGCAGCTATCCAACCGTCGGACATGATTGGGAAGCCGTTGCCCGTCTTGCGGTTTCGTCTATTCTGGAACCGAATCAGACAGAAGATATCTTTGTTCCGGTTCAACTAATAAATATAGAGCAATTGACAAATTAAGTACAAAAAACCGTTCACCGGACTGATTGCAGTCTGATGAACGGTTTTTTGATTATATGCAGAATCAGCCGATTTTTTCAAATCTATATCCGTCTGCTCCAAGCAGCTCTGTAAAGAAATCGGTAAAGTTAATTGCATCGTCATTTACCACAAAGTTAAGTGTTGCGCCGATAACACCCTCACCCGTTTTATTGAAGGAAACGAGTGCGGAATAATCACCGTCAAACTCTAAATAAAGTGCAAAATTCCCGGTAAAGTCTGCCGGCATCAGCATCCCCTCGCCGGAGGTCATAACGGCGGTTGCGGCTAAGGTTTCCACGCCTGCTTGTGCATTAATCATGGTTGCAAACGTTGAGAGGGAATAACGCCCGGTTTTTTTGAGTAAATCAAAGGAGAATGCATCAGATAAAGCATATTGATGCCGGATATGTGCTTCTGCCTCTTTTTCATTTACAGCAAAGCGGTAGATTTGTGAAGCCTTGGTGTAGTCAGCCGATGCAATCCGGGAAATGATTTCAGAAACCTCCTTGGTCGTGCCGGTAAGCTTTAAATATTCTTCCCGGCGTGCAAGTTCAGTCAGCGTCTGAATCTGTTTGTAGGCAGTATCCAGATAGAATTGGTCTACTGTGATTGGTGCAGGCTCTTCGGGGGCAGGCTCCGGCTCGGTTTCCTGAATAAATGCAATTTCATAGCCTAACATTTCGGCAAGATACCGCAACGGCAGGTAGGTTCTGGATTCAAAAATCATGGCGGAGGTATCCATCACAAAGGTTTCTCCGTTTTTGGTATAGCTGGCGGAACCAATCTGAAACTGCAGGTCGGTTAAAACATCGCTGACGGTTACGGTCTGCGTTTCGCCGTCCCATAAAACCGACAACCCGAGTGCTTCGCAGATTTCACGCATCGGCACCTGTGTCCGGTTGCTGTCATCCACGAAAGGCGGTGCAGAGAAGAAAACCGGTTCTTTGTTGATACCAATTTCCAGATTCCCGTCTGTACTTTTTACGGTAATGTTCTGTTTTGGTACAGTTGTAAATTCATAGTCATAAGAATCAGTATCAGACAACGTATTGATTTCATACATTTCAATCAAATCTGCAATCACACCGTACTCCTCGGCACGTGATAGGGCAGTTTTTAAAATGCCGGCAATCTCTTTGTTTTCCTTGGAAAAAGCAATGGCATACTGTTCCGACTCCACACTGTTGGAAAAATCATCCTCATAGGAGACGGTAGCCAGCAGATAGGGGAGCAGATGAACCATTTCCTTTCTCTGCTCGGTCACACTGATTGCAGAAATGGCACAGTCAGCTTCGCCAGAGAGAACAGAGGGGAAGAGGTTTTCAAATTCCGTTTCTAAAAAATTTACATTGTAGCCGGAGGTTTCTCCGAGATATTGCATCAGGTCGATATCAAAGCCGGACAAAATTCCGTCATCATAATACTCAAACGGTGCAAAGCCAGCGTTGACCGCAACCGTCAGAACCTTGTCCTCCTTTGCAAATGCGGCAGGAATACTGCCCAAAAGCAGAACTGCAGAAAGCAAAGCGGCAATTTGTTTTTTCAAAATCATTCACCTCGTGTTTTATTCTTTTTCCAATATTTTACCATAAAAAACCCGGTTTGTAAATCGTTTGGAAAAAAATACGAAAAAATTTAAAAAAAAGCTTGCATTTTCAGAAAAAATCTGCTATAATAATTGGGTATGACATTACACACACATTCTAATCTGTCCGGGGTTGCCCTCAGACGGGTTCCGGCCGGAGATGAGGAATGTGGAGGAAAAATCAAAAACAAGGAGGAAAAAACAATGTCAAACGTAATTTCAATGAAGCAATTGTTAGAGGCTGGTGTTCACTTCGGACATCAGACAAGAAGATGGAACCCGAAAATGGCGGAATACATCTTCACAGAAAGAAACGGTATCTACATCATCGACTTGCAGAAGACCGTAAAGAAGGTTGAGGAAGCTTATTACTTCATCAGAGACCTGGCTATGGCAGGCGAAGAAATCCTGTTCGTAGGAACCAAGAAGCAGGCTCAGGATTCCATCAAGGAAGAGGCTGAACGTGTTGGTATGTACTATGTAAATGCAAGATGGCTCGGTGGTATGATGACCAACTTCAAGACCATCCAGAAGAGAATTGACCGTCTGGCTCAGATTAACAAGATGGAAGAAGAAGGTACCTTTGACCTGTTGCCGAAGAAGGAAGTTATCAAATTAAAGGCACAAAGAGACAAGCTGGAAAAGTACCTCGGCGGTATCAAGGACATGAAGAAGCTTCCGGGCGCTCTGTTCGTTGTTGACCCGAGAAAAGAAAAGATTGCAATCTCCGAAGCAAAGAAGCTGGGTATTCCGGTTGTTGCTATCGTTGATACCAACTGTGATCCGGACGAAGTAGATTACGTAATTCCGGGTAATGATGATGCAATCAGAGCAGTAAAATTGATTGCTTCCACCATTTCTAATGCAATCATTGAAGGCAGACAGGGCGAAGATGCTGTTGCTGCAATCGTCGAAAATGACGACGAAGCAGTTGATATGGCTGAGGCTGCAGACGCTGAATAATATACTGTTATTAAGAAATAGAGGAGGAAAAAACAATGGCATTTACTGCACAAGACGTAAAAGAATTAAGAGAAATGACCGGTTGCGGTATGATGGACTGTAAAAAGGCATTGACCGAAACTGACGGTAATATGGAAAAGGCAGTTGAGTTCTTGAGAGAAAAGGGCTTGGCTACCGCAGCTAAGAAGGCTGGCAGAATTGCATCAGAAGGTATCGTAAAGGCTTATATCGACACCGAAGCAAAGGTTGGCGTTATCGTAGAAGTCAACTCTGAAACCGACTTCGTTGCAAAGAACGATAGCTTCCAGGAATTTGTAACCACCGTTGCAAAGCAGATTGCTGCTACCAACCCGGCTACTGTTGAAGAATTGCTCGCACAAAAGTGCATCAGCGAAGATACAACCATTGGCGAAATGCTGACCGAAAAGATTGCAAAAATCGGTGAGAACATGAACATCAGAAGATTCGAGCGTTTTGAAGGCGATGTATATTCCTACATCCACGGCGAAGGCAGAATCGGTGTTCTGGTTAAGTTTGACACAGATGTAGCCAATAAGGATGGCTTTGCAGATTTTGCAAAGGATATCGCAATGCAGATTGCTGCTGCTGGCGCTCAGTACCTGGATAAGGATGCTGTTCCGGCAGAGGTTGTTGCAAAGGAAAAGGAAATCCTTTCTGCACAGGCTCTGAACGAAGGCAAGCCGGCTAACATCGTTGAAAAGATGGTTATGGGTAGAATTGCAAAGTTCTACAAGGAAGTTTGCTTGGTAGAGCAAGAATATATCAAGGATCCGGACATCACTGTAACCAAGTATGTTGACCAGACTGCAAAGGCTCTGGGCGGTTCCATCAAGATTGTTGACTACGCTCGTTTTGAAAAGGGCGAAGGTCTTGCAAAGAAGGAAGAAAACTTTGCAGACGAAGTTGCAAGCATGATTAAATAATAAACGTAAAAATGAGAGGCTGTTGCGTTAAACATTTTTGTATATATTTTATTTAAAATTGTAGGGGCGGATGCCCACATCCGCCCGAATTACGGGGCGATGTGGGCATCGCCCCCTACAAGAAAATGAATTTTTATACACAATATTCGTTTAACGCAACAGTCTCTTTTTTTCATGCTAAAAAAGGATGTTCTTTTACGAATTTACTGAGAAGGAATGTTTTTTTAGCAAGAAATTTTCCTGCGTTCCGGACTTTTTTGTTATGAAAAGGGGATGCCCCTTTTCAAATCCCCGTATGCCCGACTGCAAAAACGGAAAATACTACACTACATTTTGGGTGTCTTTGCCGCCGTTCCAATTCAAAAACTCATTTTTCAGTTCCACTAAAAAGCCGCACCCGGCAGAGGAAATTTGATGGTGCGGCTTTTTACGGCAAATCCACCTAAATTACGTTTGTATTTTCTGCCGTTTTTTTGTCATGGGCATTTCAAACGCATTCAGAGTGCGGTTTTCGAGGATATCCCAACGCATTTAATGTTTTTCATTATGTTGCACTGCATCTATGTACATTTTTTCCGTTTCTTGTTGCAGCTGTTGGAGTTTTTCAATCATATCTGTGATATTGTTGAACAGATGATAATACATTTTTTCGTAATCAGCCATGATAAATGCTCCTTTCTATAAAAATTGTGCAATTAAAAAAGTGCGCCAACCGAAGCCAACGCACCAAAAACGCAAACTCCGATTGTCGCCAAACAAACCGAATCAAATGCCAAATATTTCATTGAACATCTAAAGAGCGGTGGAATCTGCATTTTTAACAAATTCAAAACTCTTTAGATATGACAAAAAATAGTATGATACAAAAGTAAAATACTGACATTTTTTGATTCAAATTTGTTTGGCAATTTTTATTATAACACGTTTTTTGCCAAAAAGCAACAAAAACTTCTCGACAAAAGCAGACAGTTTCCGACAAAGAAAAAAGAACAAAATTACAGTTTTTATAAACAATTTCACTTTTCTTTTTTTTAAAAATATGCTACAATGAGGAAAATGAGGCAAACAGGAGGTTTTATCATGAACTTTTTAAAGGATGTTTCCCGCTCAACAGATTTATGGACCATTTACGGCTCATTCGGGTATATGAATACAGAGATTGAGAAAAGCAAGAACAAAGCAACTGCTACAGTAAACGGTTGCAGTGTTTCTTTATCAGAAGCAACGGATGAATATGGCGTAGTATCTCGTACCGGAGAAATCAAAAATGTATCGGAGCAAGAAATTTGTGTCAATACAGTCTTATCAAAATTTGTTCTTGACGGCGGTGAATACGAGGTGTATACCCAGTACAACGGCTGGCAGAATGAAAGCTTAGGCGGTTGGCAAACGTTGGTCAGCGGTGTTGCAATCGGAACCGACGGAATCCGTACAGCCTACGGTGCTGCTCCGTTTATGGTGTTATGGAATGAGCAGACCGGACGTGGTGTTGCGTTTCATTTGCTTGCAGATAGCTCCTGGTGCATGAAGGTACACCGTCAGCCGGTTGGCGGTGAGGGAAATCAGGTGGAAGTTGAAATCGGAATCAATCCGCAGAACTATCAATTAACCCTGCAACCGGGAGAAGCACAGAAAATGCCGGAAATTATCTACTATGATGTAGAAAATAAGCTGGATTTGGATTGCTACAAGCTACATAATTATCTGAATCACCGCTTCCAGAAACCACAGATGCCGGTCATCTACAATACATGGCTGGGATTGTTTGACCAGATTAGCTATGAGTCTGTTGCAGAACAGGTGGTTCGTGCATCGAAGCTTGGTGCAGAATATTTTGTCATTGATGCAGGCTGGTTCGGTTTAAACGGTGCGTGGAGTGATACCAGAGGTGACTGGGTAGAAAACCAGACCGGTGCATTTTGCGGCAGAATGCGTGAGGTTTCTGACCTGGTTCGCAAAAACGGAATGAATTTTGGCTTCTGGCTGGAAATTGAATCTGCCAATGACGGTGCAACGCTTTTAAAGGAACATCCGGAATTCTATCTCACCGGTGTGCAGGCTTATGAGGGTTTGAATTTCTATGATTTCTCAAAGCCGGAGGCTTGCCAATATATGCTGGATGTTGTCCGTGGTCTGATTCGCAAATATGATGCAAAGTTTATCAAGTTTGATTTCAATCAGGACATCCGTTTTGATGTGTTGCAGTCTGGTTTTGCCAAATATTTAGAGGGTTATCATGGCGTATTAAAGACTTTGAGAAAAGAATTTCCTGATTTATATATGCAATGCTGTGCATCGGGTGGCCTGCGTATGACCTTGAGTGAGCTTCGCTATTATGATAGCTTCTGGTTCTCTGACCAGCAAAGCCCCTATGTTGGTATGCGGATTTTCAAGGACTCCTTGCGGAGATTCCCGGCAAATCGCTTTGAAAAGTGGGCAACCATTCAATCAGCATCTGATTTTTCTCCGATTTACTATGGTGGAAATCCGGAAAAAATTATTGCAACGCATGATGCTTGCTGGGATAATATTATTGGTGTGCAGGAATCCTATTTAAAAGGCTTTTTAACCGGTTGTCCGATTGGTATCAGCTCAAACCTGACACAGTTTTCCGATGCGTTGATGGAAAAGCTGAGCGAGCATATCGCACAGTTTAAAAAGGACCGTTCCTTTTACCAGAATGCAGTTGTCAGAATTCTGACCGATACCGAGACCATGCTCGTGCTGGAATTTTCCGATATGGCATCGGAACGGGCAGAAATACTGGTATTCTCTCAGCAAATCCGTCAGAATCGGATTCGGGTATATCCCAAGCTGGATGAGAAAAAAGCATATCGCTTAGGGGATTCTATCATCAGCGGAAAAGAGCTGATGACCGAGGGTGTTCCGGTGGAGGTCCCGAACAGCTATCGGATGATGCAGCTGAGCTTTGTTGCAGAATAATATATAACAAGTAGGAATTGTCGGTTTTTCTGCCGGCAATTCTTTTTTTGCGAAAAACTGTTGAAATTCCACGAAAAGAAGTGTATAATATATAATAAGGGTTGTTATATGCAATCTATAGCAATGTGATATATAACAGATTCAGGAAAGGGTTGTTATTTTTGGAGTTAAAGCATTTACCGATTTTGCCGCTCCGGGGAATGGTTGCATTTCCGGGTTCGGGAATCAGTTTTGATATTATCCGGGAACGTTCGCAGAAGGCTTTGGATGCGGCACGTGAGGATGACCATTATATATTTATTGTTACACAGAAAAATCCGATGAAGGAATATCCCAAGGAAAAGGATGTCTATCGGATTGGTACAGTTGCACGCATTAAGCAGACGATTCGTCTGGCAGGCGGTGTTACCAGAGTGGTTGTGGAAGGAGAAAGCCGTGCAAGGCTGGAGGAGTTTAATCCCGACGGCAATTATCTGACCGGAACGGTGTCTCTGATTCCGGAGGATGAGGAAGAGCCTGCAACCTATCTGACCGACCAGGCGTTCTTGCGTGCGGTGGAAAATACCTTTGAGCAATATCTCAAATTCGGGCACAAGGTAAACCGGGAGTTGATTCATGAAAGCCTGCAAAAAGGCGGAATCGGCTCGGTAGCAGATACCATTGCCGCAAATTCTGACTTGCGCTTTGAGCAAAAACAGAAAATTTTAGAGGCAACCGACCCCTATGACCGGATGGAGACCTTAATCGAGGTTCTGCATCAGGAAACACAGATTTTAGAGATTGCCAAAAAGATTTCTGACCAGGTAAAAAAGCAGATGGACAAAAATCAACGGGAATATTATCTGCGTGAAGAATTAAAGGTGATTCAGAAGGAATTGGGCGACGAGGACGGCATTGGTGCAGAAATCAGAGCATACCGGGAAAAACTGGAAAAACTGAATTTTTCGGAGGAAATCCGGGAGAAGTTAGAAAAGGAAATCGGTCGTCTGGAAAAGCTTCCGTCCACCACACCGGACAGTGCCGTTATCCGGAATTACTTAGACCAGGTGTTTGCACTTCCGTGGCAGACACAGACCGAGGAAACGCTGGAATTGACTTCTGCAGAAGCCATTTTAGAACGTGACCATTATGGTTTGGAAAAGGTAAAGGAACGGGTTTTAGAGCATCTGGCGGTGCATATCATGACAAAGGGAAAGACTAACAGCATCATCTGTCTGGTCGGACCGCCGGGAACCGGAAAAACCTCCATTGCAAAATCGGTTGCAGAAGCCTTGAACCGTAAATATGTGCGGATTTCATTGGGGGGTATCCATGACGAGGCAGATATCCGGGGGCATAGAAAGACTTATATCGGAGCGATGCCGGGACGTATTATGGAGGCGGTACGGCAAGCAGGAACCAAGAATCCGTTGATTTTGTTGGATGAAATTGATAAAATGGGACAGGATTACAAGGGCGACCCGTCAGCGGCGTTGTTGGAGGTTTTAGACCGGGAACAGAATTTTGCATTCCGTGACCATTATTTAGAGGTTCCCTTTGATTTGTCCGGCGTGATGTTCTTCATGACGGCAAACACCCTCTCAACCATCCCTGCACCGCTTCTGGACAGAATTGAAATCATCGAGCTTTCGGGCTATACCTCAGAGGAAAAATTTGAAATTGCAAAACGCTATCTCCTGCCTAAGCAGTTGGAAAAGCAGGGACTTTCCAAAACACAGGTATGGGTGGAGGAGCCGGTGCTCCGGATGCTGATTGCACATTATACCCGTGAGGCAGGTGTGCGGAAGCTGGAATCTGAAATCGAAAGCCTGCTCAGAAAGGCGGCAAAAAAACTGCTATGTGAGCAGAAAAAACGTATTACAGTCACCGCAAAGAATCTGGAAAGCTATTTAGGAAAACAGAAATACCACTTTGAGCCGATGGGTGACCGGGACGAGGTTGGTGTGGTACGTGGACTTGCGTGGACGCAGGTAGGCGGAGACACACTCTCGGTCGAGGTCAATGTCATGCCGGGAAGCGGAAAGGTTGAACTGACCGGAAAGCTTGGCGAGGTGATGAAGGAATCGGCAATGACGGCGGTTTCCTATATCCGCTCGCAGAGTGATGCCTTGGAATTGGAGTCGGATTTTTATAAGGAAAAGGATTTACACATCCATGTGCCTGAGGGGGCGGTTCCTAAAGATGGTCCCTCTGCCGGAATCACCATTGCGACTGCGGTTGCATCAGCGCTAACAAACAGACCGGTTCGTTGTGACATTGCCATGACCGGAGAAATTACCTTAAGAGGTCGGGTTTTGCCGATTGGTGGCTTGAAGGAAAAATCCCTTGCGGCTTACCGTGCCGGCATCCGGACTGTGATTTTCCCGGAAAAGAATGTACCTGATTTAGAGGAAATTCCGGAAAATATACGCGAAGAGATTGAATTTGTTCCGGTGAATAGCGCGGAAAAGGTGTTGCAGGTTGCGTTAAAGTAAGTGCAAAGTGCAAAATGCAAAGTGCAAAGTGCAAAGTGCAAAGTGCAAAGTGCAGAGTGCAAAGTGCAGAGTGCAAAGTGAAAAATGCAAAATGCAAAGTGAAAAATGCAAAGTGCAGAATGCAGAGTGCAAAGTGCAGAGTGCAAAGTGCAGAGTGCAAAATGCAGAATGCAAAGTGGGGGGAATTCATGCAAAACATTATAGAAACAAAAAGTTTTGATTTTGCGGTTCGAATTGTAAATTTATATCGGTATTTAGTTGGTGAAAAAAATGAATATGTAATGTCAAAACAAATGCTCAGAAGTGGAACAAGCATAGGGGCAAATGTTTCTGAAGCAGAAAAAGCACAAACAAAACCTGATTTTAATGCGAAAATGAACATCGCATTGAAAGAAGCAAACGAAACACACTATTGGTTGAGACTGTTGTATAAAACTTCTTTTTTACCGAAATAGGAATTTGAGAGTATAGAAAAGGATATAAAAGAAATTATTGCAATCTTAGTATCAATTTGTAAAAAAACAAACAAATAATTTTGCATTTTGCATTTTGCATTTTGCATTAAAACGGAGTGATTGATTTGAATATTCATAATGTTTCTCTGACGGTTTCTGCCGTCAGACAAGATCAGTATCCCAAAACCGGGATGCAGGAGTTTGCATTTGTCGGACGTTCCAATGTCGGAAAATCGTCCCTTATCAACAAGCTTTTAAACCGGAAATCATTGGCTCGTGTGAGCCAGACGCCGGGAAAGACGGTTACCATTAATTTTTATAATGTAGACGACACTATTTTTCTGGTGGATTTGCCCGGTTACGGTTATGCCGCCCGTGCAAAAACCGAAACAGAAAAATGGGGAAAAATGATGGAGGATTATCTTGCAAAGCGGGATACTTTAGAGCAGATTTTCCTATTGGTCGACAGCCGTCATCCACCCACAGCAGATGATTTGATGATGCTTGACTGGATTCGTCATTATCGGGAAGGGCAGAGTGTCATTGTCATTGCTACCAAGACCGATAAATTAAAGAAACGGGAATTTGAGAAGAATCTGGAAATGATCTGGAAAAAGCTGGAGCTGGGTGAGGATGATATTTTAGTTCCGTTTTCAAACCAGGATGAGGAAGGTAAGTTTACGGTCTGGGATATCATCAACTTAATTCGTATCGGAGAATATGATAAGCTGACTGAGGATGGAGCGTTATGAGAAAGAGTAAGAGTGTACTTGCAATTCTTCTGATTGTAATTGGTGTTGTTATTTTCTACGGTGTGCGGTATGCCAGTTCTCCGGTAGAGGTGATGTCTGCACGGATGATGCAATATGAGGAAACCGTATCGGGAGAAGCATATTTTGTCTGGAACGAACGGGTTTATCAGGCTCCTTCTGCCGGTACAGCGTACCATTCTACCGATGAGGGAGCAAGAGTTGGAAAAAACCGTATCATTTCCTCTGTGTACCAGGGGGAAGTGTCGGAGCAGATACTACAGGAGCTGGCAAACATCAATAAAAAAATTGAGAAGCTGCACTCCCGGCAACAGTCTATGAGTCTCTATGTGGATGAATACACCGCAGAAAACCGTTTGGAGAATCTTCGCCGGGAAATTATCAAGACGGTGCGTTCGGGAAATGTATCGGAAATCGCAGAATATAAAGAAGAGATTAAAAGTGTTATTTCGGGTGAGGGAAACATTTCGGTTGCAGAGGAGATTGAAGCTCTGAAGCGAGATAAATATCTTGCAGAACAAAAAATCGGGCAGACGAAAACTGATATCTATTCTGACTGCTCCGGTGTCTATTCCAAAAATGTAGACGGTCTGGAAAGTCAGCTTCAGGTTGAACGGCTCTCGGAATATACAACGGCAGATTTTTATGCGTTGCCGGTTGTCAATAAGGAGCCTGCAAAAACGGTTGTTTCATCAGGCGATGCAGTCTGCAAGGTCATTGATAACCATATCTGGTATGCAATGATGCTTGTAGAGCGGGACAAGCTTGATCATGTAAGAGACAGAAAAACAGTGCAGGTACGTTTTGAACGGGTACCGGGTGTTGAGGTAACAGCGAAAATTCTTCGTATCTGGGAGGATGATTCTGATTCCAATGCGTTGGTGATTTTGCAATGTGAACAATATGCCGACGGAATCTTTTCGCTTCGGCAGAGCGGTGTGGAATTGATTCTGGAGCAGTATCAGGGCTTCTCTGTTCCGATTTCCGCAATCCGGGTGAATGATGATACCAAAGAGAAGGGTGTCCAGGTGAAACGGGGTGCATCGGAAATCTTCAAGCCCTGTGAAATTGTTTATACCAATAAAGAAAATGAAACGCTGATTATCCAGCCTGCAAAGGGGGCAAAACGGGTACTGGAATCCTACGACCAGATTATCTTAGGAGAACGGTGGGAGGATGCAAAGGAAAAAGAAGAGCCCAAGCCAACGGAACAAGCAAAGGAAGAAGGGACATCATGATAGAGAAACGTCTGGAGCAGGTTTATCAGACCATCGCAGCTGCCGCAGAAAAATCCGGAAGGAAAGCGGATGCAATTACCTTGATTGCGGTTACAAAAACACATTCCGCAGAGGAGATTAACCGTGCAATCCGTGCCGGAGTAACTGATATCGGTGAGAATAAGGTTCAGGAAATTTTAGAAAAGTACGATGATGTTCTGCCGGTACGCTGGCATTTAATCGGACACCTGCAGACTAACAAGGTTAAATATATCATTGACAAGGTTTCGATGATTCATTCGGTCGATTCCATTCATCTGATGGACGAAATTGAACGGCAGGCAAAAAAACATAACATCCAAATGGATATTTTGATTCAGGTCAATATCTCCGGAGAGGAAACGAAATTCGGAATCCGCCCGGAGGAAATCCCGGAATTTTTAGCTCATGCAGAGGAGTTGACCAACACAAAAGTGCGTGGATTGATGACAATTGCCCCCAAAATTAACACAAATATGTCAAACAGATTACATTTTGATAACATACGTGAAATATTTATTGACATCTCGGCAAAAAAATATGATAATATTAGCATGGAGTATCTGTCTATGGGTATGAGCGGGGATTACCCCGAAGCCATAGAAGCCGGTTCAAATATGGTACGAGTGGGAAGTGCCATATTTGGTGAGAGAAATTATCAGAATGTATAGGGAGGATTAAAAGAATGGGATTTGTTGACACTTTGAAGGAAATTGTAGGATTCGGTGACGTAGAGGACGAATATGAAGAAGAGGAAGTTGAAACTGAAGCAGAAGAAACTCCTGCACCGTCAGCTTTCAAAAGAAGTAAGGTAGTGCCTATGAATAACAATGCAAATCAGACGAAAATTGTTATTTTAAAGCCGAAGTGCTTTTCTAATTCTACTGCAGTTGCAGATGAGCTGAAGCAGAGACGTCCGGTTGTGATTGATGTCGGAGCGCTTGACCCCGATGAAGCAAGAAGAGTTGTAGACTTCATTGCAGGCACCGTATACGGACAGGATGGAAACATGCAAAAGGTTTCCGGCGGAATCTTTTTAGCAACACCTTCACATATGGATATTATGGGTGAAATCTTAAAGGATGGCGGTTCCGGTAATTTTGAGTGGAGTATGTTCTAAACTGCAGACACAACAGAATCAGATTGTTTTCTAAAAAGGTCAGCGTCGTTTGGAACAAGCGGCGCTACTTTTATTATTTGAGGAATTATGCAAAATGAAGAAAAGCTTCTGCTTGCAAAGACGGAGGATTTATTCCGGCTTTGTCAGAGAAGTGCAGAGGAAAAATTTTCCGATTTTTTAGACGGAAGTCAGCAGGTGATGGCAGAGGAGTTCTGCCGAACCCGTGCTGATTGTGGCTCCTTGTTATGGGGCGGATATCCGGATGCCGGCAGGCGGATGCTTGGGGTGTTTCCGGAATGGCAGGAGCCGGAGCAGGAAGTGTTTCCTATCCGGATTCTCAAAATTTCAAAAAGCTATGAAAAGGAGCTTTCGCACCGGGATTTTCTGGGTACAATTCTTTCGCTTGGGATTGACCGCCGTAAGGTTGGAGATATCTTAGTCGGGGAAAAGGATACATTTGTATTTGTCTCGGAGGAGGTTGCGGATTTTATAGCAGGTCAGATTACAAAAATTGCAAACTGCGGCGTGAAAATCCGGGAAATTGCACCGTCAGAGCTGGTGGTGCCGGAGCCAAAGTTTTTAGAGTATGCAGGAATTGCTGCATCCCTACGATTGGATGCTGTAACTGCGGCGGCAGCAGGATTATCACGCAAAGATGCACTTCGTTTGATTGAGGCGGAAAAGGTTTCGGTCAATCATCGGGTTATGATACAAGGTTCAAAGACGGTTTCGGAGGGGGATTTGTTGTCCATCCGGGGCGTAGGCAGAATCATTCTTTCTAAGGTCGGGGAGAAAACCCGTAGTGATAGGGTACATTTGGTTTTTAAAAAATATATTTAAAGTTGGGAGCGTTTGGTTATGTTAACACCGATTGATATTGAAAAACAAGATTTTGACGTGAGCTTCAGAGGCTATAATGCAGACGAAGTAGACGATTTTCTGGATATGGTTGCAACAGATTATAAAAAGCTTTATTTGGAAAATTCAGAGCTGCGGACAAAAGTGGCTGAGCTTCAGACTGCGGTAGATGATTATAAGAAAAAGGGGGATTCTGTACAGAATGCTCTGATTCTTGCAAATGAAGCAATTGAACAAATGAAGCAAAAGGCAAGCCAGCAGGCGGATAGCGTTGTGAACGATGCACAGAATAAGGCAACGGATATGATTCGTCAGTCTAATGAGGACATCCTGCAAAAGAAAAAGGAGCTGGCAGACCTGCAATTGGAGGTTGACGGCTACCGTGCTCAGATGCAGGGAATTTGTTCCAGAGTGATGGAGCTTTTGGATAAAATGAAGTAACAAAAAAGAAGCTGTTTGAAAACAAATTTCTAAACAGCTTCTTTTTTTAATTATACATTTCTCTGGTCAGCTTTACCAGCTCGCCACGCAATTCATCTAAATAATCAACATTCTCAAAATACTCTGTTCCTCGTGCCTGAATCCATGGCTCTATATTCCGGTTCATACGTTCCTGAACCTGCTTTTTTCGTTCCTCTAAGGAAAGAGAAGGATTATACTGCCAAAGCATACAGTCACGTTCTAAGAACATAATGGTTCTGATTTTTTGTTCTGTTTCAAACCGTTTCTGGTTTGTTTCTGAAAGTACACAAGCCTTGTTTGGTTCCGGTTTATCCTTTGCCCCGATTGCTGTTAAAAATGCTTCTGCCATCAGATGATGTCCGAATTCATTTGGATGTACACGGTCGTCGCTTACCGGCTTTTCAGAGATATGTTCTTTGATTGTGCTGTGCATATCCACAAAAATCAAACCGTTTTCCTTGGCAAACTGTTCTGCAATATCACGGCAGGTTCTGAGTGCGATGTCTGCAAAATGATTGTCGCCGGGCAAATCGTTATATTCGTCATATGCGGTCGGTGCACAAAGAATCGGTGTAACCCCTTCTTTTTTGCAGTATCCGGTAATTTCCTCCAAGGTACCACGGTAGCCTGCAAGCTGACGTTCTCTTTTTTCTACCTTGTCCGGCTCGGGACAGTTCGGATTATATAAATGCGGCCAGGTGTCGTTCATGCCAAACATCACAACCACATATTTCGGGAATAGATTCAGGCAGTCTGCATAGAGGCGGTTTTTCACATTTGCCTCATATCCCTTTGAACCGGAAATACCGCAGTTATACAAGCCAATTTCCAGTTCCGGATAATTCTGCAGGAAAAATTCCGTAATTTCAGCAATCCATCTGCCGTTTGCTGTAATGCTGTCACCTAAAAAGCAAATCCGGTCTCTTTTTTCAAGTGTTAAGTTCATATGTACTCCTCCAAAGTGATTTATGCCTTCAGTATATTTTAAAAGTTAATTTTTGTCAAGCAGAAAATGTAAGTAATCTTTCTATAAAATCATCAGGATTCCGCTGATAATCATACCGATATAGATGATACGCCGAAGCTTTTGGCTGTCCAGACGGGTAAAAAAGAAGGAGCCGATTCTGTTTCCGGCAAGGCAACCCAAAAAACCGAGTATCGCATAGAGAAACAGCTCTTGTGTTACCGTGCCGTTCAAGATGCGCAAAACGGTTGCATAAATACTGGTCAGACAAAAATAAAACTGTGTTGCGGCAAAATAGATGTTGGTATCATCGGTTGCATGAGAAAGATACAAAACAATCGGAGGACCTCCGGTTGAAAAAAGTCCGGTCAGTACGCCTCCGAAGCCGCCGGCAAGAAAACCGTTTTTTGCGGTTGCCCGGATGTGAACCCGTTGGTTAAAAAATAAAAAGTAAAGGCTCAGACCAATCAGTACAATTCCTAAAATGGTTTTGAATAAAGCTCCCGAAATTTTTGATGCAAAGGAAACTGCAATAGGAATGGTGATGATTGCGGCAGTAGCAGGAGGGAGAATCATCCGAAAAGGAATATGCTTTCTGTACCGGATTGCGTTATATGCCGAAGTTCCGAGCGAAAACATACTGGAAATTGCCGCAGAAGCAGTATGCGTTGGCATGATATGCGGCAGAAAAAGCATGGCAAAAATACCAAGCCCGAAGCCGCTTACCCGTTGAATGAAGCCTGCTCCAAAGGCGACAAGAATTAATGCAATTGTTTGAACGAACGACATTTTATTTCCTCCGAACTATGTGATAAAGTGCTTGTTTTTCGGGTTTATTATAACACAGAGCTTTATTTTTGTCAATTGTACAGATTAAAAGGCATTGACAAAGGAATACGGATTTGATACAATAGAAATTGTGGAGAATTAATTTTCTTGATTGCATTTCTTGACAAATATCAGAAAATTCGGTATAATAAAGGTTGAAAGTTTATTTGGCAGAAAGGATACAATAAGGGATGAATGTACATGACATTGCCGGACTTAAAGTAGGGTTGGACTATTCTTATCCGAGACTCCGGAATCAAGCGGCGGCGTACATCTGTGAAGAGCAACCGACAAATTTTAACATACAGCTTTCTAAGGAGTTTTTGTTGGCACGACAAAAGGAATCTCCGCATCTGACTCTGGAAAATTGCGAGTATATCTGGACGGGTTCTTGTTTTTATCACTACCTGGTTCATTTTTCAGGAATGCTGCTACATGCATCGGCGGTGATTTATAACGGTTATGCGTATTTGTTTTCCGCACCGAGCGGAACCGGAAAATCCACCCATACACAGTTGTGGTGCAGAACCTTTCCGGGAGCGGAGATTTTAAACGATGATAAGCCCGCAATTCGGATTCTGCAGGATGGTATCTATGTTTACGGAACTCCGTGGAGCGGAAAAACCTCGCTCAATCTGAATAAAAAGGTGCCGCTTGGCGGAATCTGCTTTTTGGAACGGTCAATGGAAAATTTTATTGAAAAGATGGATTCCAAGGAGGCAATCGGCAGATTGCTGAATCAAACGGTGCGTCCGGCACAGATGCAGGATATGGATTTGTTATTACAAACAATGGATAAACTCCTGACCGGGGCGGATGTCTACCGGATGGGATGTAATATCAGCGAAGATGCGGCAAAAATGGCGTATCAGGCGATGAAGAAAGATTAAGAAAGAAGGAATTTTTATGAAAAAGCAGTTATCTATGTTATTGGCTACGGCAATGCTGTCCGCTCCGGTGGCATTTGCAGAGGAAGCTTTGAGCTATGAGGAATCTGCAGTATCTCTGATTTACAATGCGGAGCAGTTGTCTGCTGAGGGCGTGGAGCCGGTGATTGTGGAAAGCAGAACCATGCTTCCGTTCAGAGCATTGCTGGAAAATATCGGTGCAACCGTTGGTTATGACGAGGCCACCAGAACCGTTACCGCACAAAAGGACGAAACCACCATCACCTTTGGTCTGGATAGCGTCGAGGTTTCGGTACAAAAGGGAGAAGCGGCAGCAGAAACCGTAACACCGGATGTTGCAAATGTGATTATCAATGACCGTGTTTATGTTCCGGTTCGTTTCATGGCAGAATCCTTTGGAATGCAGGTTGGCTGGGATGCAAAGTTAAAAACTGCAATTATTGTGGATATCAAAGAATACTGCAAGGAAATGTTTGAAAAATCTCCCAATCTGAAGAAGTACATCGAGATTTGTAAGATCCCGGAAAGCTATACGCAGGCTACAGATTTTATGCTTGAGCTGGATTTTGCAAGTGGGGAAGAAAGCTATGCGTTAGATTTTGGAATCAAAACAACAACTGATTTGCAGGGAAGTGTTGCCGCAAATGAAACAGTGATTAATCTGAATACTGATATGCTTGAAAAGCTGGCAGAAATCTCGGTTTCAGAGCTTAAGGATGTGAAATTCCAATTTGCATACAAGGATGGAAATTTCTACTTAAAAACCAATTTGGTTGAAAAGCTGAAGGAAATTGCTCCTGGCCATGAATTTTTAAATTCAATTTCCAATCTGGTTTCTGAAAATACTTGGTATAAGGCTAATCTGGAAGAGCTTTTTGCAGAGCTTGAATTGCCGGTTGAATGGATTGAAATCCTGAAGGATTCTCTGCGTGGCGGGAATCAGACACAAGAAAAGTTTACCGAAATTATGGAAAAAAGCATTATTAAAACAGGCGGAGCAGTTCTGGATGATGTTTCGGTAGCATTTGCATTGGACAGCTTGTTTGAAATGTATCAGAAACTGTTCTCTGATGAGTATTTTAAATTAAATCAGATTGACGATAAAACCTATGAGATTCAGATTGCATTTTCAAAGGATATGCTGTTAGAGGTAACAGAAATGCTTGCAGGTGTGGAAATGACTGCAGAGGAAAAAGCAATGATGGAGCAGATGCTTGTATTTGATGTTAAAATGAGCGGAACCATTACCGATGGTTTTGAGTCTCTGTCTGAGGTTTTTGTTGAAGTTGGTGTGAAGGAAGACGGAACAAACTTCAGTATCAAGCTGACCGGAAAAGAGTCCTTAAAAACAGATGCCGGAAGGACCATCGAAATTCCTGAGGTTACAATGGATTTGATTAATTTGTTAAAGATGTTGGAACAATAAAATGGTTGTTATGGAATCGCTCCGGACTGTGTATTACACAGTCCGGAGTTTTTTCGTTATATAAAAAACTGACAAGTCAAAACTTGTCAGTTTTTGGCGGAGAAGTAAAGTTTTATGTAAATACACTTTTTAGTAATTTAAGGAATAGTGAAGAGTGAATAGGTAAAAAGTAAAAGACGACAAGTCGAAACTTGTCGTCTTTTGGCGGAGAAGGAGGGATTTGAACCCTCGCGCCGGTTTCCCGACCTACACCCTTAGCAGGGGCGCCTCTTCGGCCAACTTGAGTACTTCTCCGTATCTACATCCGGTTCCTATAGAAGCCGACTCTACAGGCTGATGTATGGAATATGAAATTGTTTGGAGGAGAGAGTGGGATTCGAACCCACGGACGCTCGCACGTCACCGGTTTTCAAGACCGGCTCTTTCAACCGCTCAGACATCTCTCCATGTCGTCAACGAATATTATTATACACAAAAATTGCTGATTTGTCAATACTTTTTCTCAAATTTCTTGAAATGACACAATATTTTAGTTTAGTTAAATATTTAACAAAACGTGAATGGATAAATGGAAAAGATTGACAAGCTTTTTAGGGTGTGTTACAATAGATATGCGATTAAGAAAGAGGAAGTGAAATCATGATGAAACAATTAAATACAACCAAATTAGAGCAAACAATCCGCCAGCGTGTCCGGGAAGATTTAGAAGCCGGAAGAGTGGGGGGAGCCGTTTTATTTGTTTGTCAGAATGACAGAGTTGTTTTTGGTGAGGCATTTGGAAACAAAAATGCACAAGAACAGGCCTCGGTGGGGGACATATACCGATTAGCATCCATGACCAAGCCGATTACAGCCGTGGCAATCCTGATTCAGGCACAGAGAGGTCTTCTTGCTTTGGATGATGCGGTGGACAAGTTCCTGCCTGAATTTTCCGGGATGAAAGTGGGGAAAATGAATGATGAAGGACAGATAGAAATCATTGGCGTTTCAAAGGAAAAAATCCGTATTCGTCATTTGCTGACGCATTCAAGTGGTTTAATCAGCGGTGCATTGGACGGTCAGTTTAACGCAATGACAGATTCGGATAGAAAATCACTGAAAACTGCAGTGGATTTTTACGCAAAAACAGCTCTTTCCTTTGAGCCTTTTTCTGCGCAGGCATATAGTGGAATTGCAGGGTTTGATGTGCTGGCAAGAATTGTGGAGGTGACTTCCGGAGTGACGTTTGATAAATTCCTGCAAAAGGAAATTTTTGAACCGCTCGGAATGTCGGATACGGCTTTTCAGCCGAGTGAGGTGCAATTGGAAAGAATGGTGGATGTCCATAATTTCAAGGACGGAGTATCCTCCTTTGAAAAGGGGACACCAGGCTGTATCTTTTTTGATATACCAAGCTGTTGGTTCTGTGGCGGTGCAGGTCTTGCATCAACGGCAGAGGATTATTTGAAATTTGCACAGATGCTTTTAAATAACGGACGTGTCGGTGACCGTCAGCTGCTTGACGAAAAATGGATTCTGGAGATGAAAACGCCACATGTTCCGGAAGAGATTATGCCCGGCAATGAGCGGTGGGGATTGGGCGTGCGTGTGATTGTAAAAGAGGAATATCAGTATTTGCCGGTAGGAACCTTTGGCTGGAGTGGAGCATATGGCTCGCACTTCTGGGTGGATCAGGAGAATGGAATTGCTGCAGTTTACATGAAAAATTCCCTCTATGACGGCGGTGCCGGCTCACTCACCGGCAGAAATTTTGAACAAGATATTCATGAGGCGTTAGAAGATTGACATTGGAGGCAATGAATGGAACAAATGAAGGAAAATAAAATGGGTGTGATGGGGGTGCACCGTCTGCTCTTGTCGATGTCGGTACCGATGATGATTTCAATGCTGGTGCAGGCATTATATAATATTGTGGACAGTATCTTTGTTGCACAGTTTGACCAACGGGCCTTGACGGCTATTTCGCTTGCATTCCCGGTACAAACCCTGATCATTGCACTCGCAACCGGAACCGGTGTGGGCATCAATTCGATTGTATCACGCAGGTTAGGTGAAAAAAACACAAAAGAAGCAAATAAAACCGCAATGAACGGTATCTTTTTGGAGGCAATCAGCAGCTTGCTTTTTGTAGTGTTCGGGCTGTTTTTTGCAAGAACCTTTTTTACCTTTTTTACGGAGGATGAGGCAACGATTGCATATGGAGCGCAGTATCTTGGCATCTGCTCGATTTTCTCATTAGGAATTTTTATGCAGATTGCCACGGAACGTCTGTTGCAGTCAACGGGTAAAACGGTGTTGAATATGCTTACGCAGGGAGCGGGGGCAATTGTCAATATTATCTTAGACCCGATTATGATTTTCGGACTTCTGGGATTTCCCAAATTGGGTGCCGCCGGTGCGGCTCTTGCGACGGTTATCGGACAATGGGTTGCGATGGTTGTCGGACTGATGTTCAATCTCCGGAAAAATAAGGAGCTTACCCTTTCGTTCAAGGGCTTCCGACCGGATAAAAAGATTATCCGGGATATCTATGCCATCGGTGTGCCGTCCATTATAATGCAGTCAATCGGAACGGTCATGACAATCGGCATGAACAGAATTCTGGCTAATGATCTGGCGATTTCGGTGTTTGGTGTTTACTTTAAATTACAGAGCTTCGTCTTTATGCCGATTTTCGGTCTGACAAACGCATTGATTCCGATTATTGCCTACAATTACGGTGCAAAAAAACGGGACCGTATTATCAAGGTTTCCCGTTTTGCGTTGGTTATTACAACGATTGTAATGCTATTTGGAAGCATTGTTTTTCATTTGTTTCCGCAGGGACTTTTACAGCTGTTTCAGGCAGATGAAAAAATGCTGGAAATTGGAATTCCGGCATTACGGATTATCAGCATCAGCTTTTGTCTGTCCGGAATCAGTATTATTTGTGCATCCTTGTTCCAGGCACTTGGTGCAGCAATCTGGAGCATGATTATTTCAATGATACGGCAGTTGATTGTTATTCTGCCGGCGGCATATCTGTTGATGAAGCTATCCGGAATGCCTGCGGTTTGGTTCTCCTTGCCGATTGCAGAGCTTGTTGCAATGATTCTGAGTGTCATTGTCTTTGTGCGGGTATATAGCAGAGTGATTAAGACAATTCCTGAGCGAAAAGAAGTTTAATCTTTTAAGAGATTCCGACAATCACAATTGCTAAAATACCAAGCAGTAAGCCGAGAAGTTGTTTTTTAGAAAATTGTTCCTTTAAGAATAACCGACCGAGAAGTGCCGAGCAGACAATCACACCACCATTAAAGCAGGGGAAGAAGATTGCTCCCGGAAGCTTCCCGGAAAGTGTGATATTCAGCCGATTATAAAGGCAACTAAGAATTCCGCAGGAGAAAATCAAAAGAAATCCTCGGAAAAAACGGTGCTTTCCGGATTGAGGAATCAGATGCAACGGCTCTTTTGAGTTTATGGTACTGAACCCGGACAAAAGGAGTAAGCCGATACTCATAACACCTGCGGCTGAGAACATCATTTCATTCACCGAGCCGGAGACATCGGAATAGGAAAATGCCTTGAATACAATGCCGACCGCCGATGCAAACAGGAAAAAGAAAACGCACAAAAGCTTCCATTTTCTGCTCATTTGCATTTCGGATTTCGGATCGGTTGCTAAAAATACCGAAAGTAAAAGAAGGATAATGCCGAGAATCTGCCCGATTCGGATTGGCTCCTGCCATAAAAGAACACTAAGCGAAGTGGACAAAAGCAGGGAGCAGTTTCCTAAAAGTGTGGTAATCGAGACCGGACCTGAATGCATTGCCTGAAGTTTAAAGATTAAAAAGAGAATTTGTGTGATTCCGTAAAGCACACCCCAAAGGACTGCACCGGAGGAAAAGTGCATTCTCCCGCCAATTGCAAATAACAGAAACATCCAGATTAGTGCGCTGAAAAAATTGAATGTGAATACATCCTTTTTTGTTTTGCAGGGCAATAAATGCAGAAGCGTGGAATTTACGGATGCTGATAGGATGGATAAAAGAATTAATATGTACAAAAAAATCACCTCGTATCGAATATACTTTTATTATACACGAACGGGGTGATTTTTCAATTTTATTCTGAACCATTTTATGCGATTTATAACCAAGTTTTAAAAAGCAGAGCGGATGTATTATTGCTTTTTCATTTCCTCTTCCAATGCCTTTTTAAAGTTCTCAACTTGCTGTTTGGTGGGGTGATGGTCCGGCTTTGAAGAGCAGCGGATGGTTGGAGCAGTGCCGTCAGAGTACCAGAAGGGAGATGCTACATCATTTTCATATTTTACGCGATCCTCTTCTTTTCTGAAATCCGGAATGTCATAAGCAATACCGCCGTTTAAGATACTTCTGTGTGCCAGGATTGCAACAGATGCCAGACGGGTTGCAAAGTATTCATCCATTTCCGGACGGGTGTTGGTACGGATGCAATCTAAGAATTTCCGGGTTACAAAAAAGTCTCCGCCACCATGACCTGCTTTTTTAATCAGCTCAGCATCCTTATCATCTAATTGGCATTGATAGTAGTTATGCGCTTCTTTTCCTTCCGGAACTTGCCAATGACTATAATTCAATATCATCATGTTATCTGAGCCGCGGGCATTTTCAATCTGTCCCTTTTCGCCGCAGATGCGGTAGGAATTCTCCTCTGCACCAAAGCTTGCACACCCGGTTACACGGAACACGGAATCATCATCATTTAAACAGGTAACAACTGCCGCCTTATCGCCTTTATAGTCCAGTCTGCAGCAATCCTCGGGAAGCGGACCGTACACCGGCATTGCATGAACCTTTACCGGCAGAGAACCGGTTGCATACATAAGCGGTGCTAAGGAGTGGGTGATATAATAGGAACGGGGCAGGAAATTTCTCCAATGCTTTTCGCTGTCAAAAAGATACATTCCAGCGAGGGAATAGGGGTCGCCCGGATGATTGTACTCACCCTCTGCAAACAAGACCTTACCAAGGGTTCCGCCTTCATAAACCCGTTTCATTTCCTGGTTAAAGAGCATGAAGGGATAGTTTTCCGAAATCATATAAAACGCCTTGCTCTTTTCTGCGGCACGAACTAACTGAACTCCCTCAGCCATGGTACTGTTGGATGTACACTCACAAAGAACGTGAATATCCTTTTCTAAACAGCGGATTGCAAACGGAGTATGCTCATGGAAATAGTTTGCCATAAACACTGCGTCCATCGGATGCTCGATAAAGGAATCGAAATCCGAATAAGCAGCAACAGAATTCCCTAATTTTTTGGTTGCGGCATTGAGCCATCTGGGATTCTTGTCACAGATAGCAACAATCTCTGCACCATTTGCAAGAAAGTGGTCGATAAAGTGTGCACCACGATTCAGACCGAAAATACCAACACGAACAGAACTCATTATAAAACCTCCAATATAATAATTTTTTTTTCACTTTAAGGCACTAACACCAGTGCCAATAAGCCGATAAAGGAAAGAGCTACCGAAATAAGCTCTTTTTTTGAGGGCTTCTGATGTGTCAGATAGGCAATGACCGTTGACACAATCATGGTACCGCCCGTAATAAAGGGATACTGTGCCGATGCAGGCAGAACTGCAAGACTGATTAGCAACCAGAGATTTGCAAAGCGGTTTAAAACACTGCTTCCGAAAATTGCCCAGACTGCCTTGAGATTGAGTTTTTTCTTTTCTCCTTTGACAAAGCAAAGCAGAATCACCGACATAATAAAAGCAGTAATCGCACACAAAATAGAATATTCTGTTGCAGAAACCTTTGCAAAGGGTGCTGCCTGATAGATTTTTGCCAATACACCCGACATACCGTTAAAAACAAAAATGCCGATATAAAAAATGGTTCCGGAACGCTTTTCGCTTTTTTCTACCGTCATAAAAAGTGCGGCTGTGATGAACAGAAAACAGATACACTTTCCGATTGTGAGTGCCTCATTAAAAAATAGGATTCCTACAACAAACGGTAATGCCATACCACCTAACATCGAAAAGGTGGAATAGAGCGAAAGGTTGATTTTTCCAAGTGATTTTAAACTACAGAAGGAAAAGAGCTTTCCGTTTAATGCAACCAGCAACGACATCACAAAGGAAAAGTGTGTATACCCGAGTGAAAAACCGTTGGTTAAGGACAGGACAATTGCTCCGATTAAGGCGGAGCCTGCTGACTGCACCAGTGCAGCACGAAAATCGCTCCCGTAGGATTTCTGGAATATCTGATTAAAGAAAAACTGTGTGCCGAACATGACAGCACATAAACTGATTAAACCGTAATAAACCATGATTTCATCTCCTTTTTTAGAGTATATCATGTTGTACAGAAAAAGGAAATGGATTTTTTCTATCTGTATATGTGTTTTTTCTATTTTTTCTGTTTTTTTTCTGTCAGGAATTGAAATGAGCACCTCCTTTTGATATAATAGAAAAAGAAAAAATTACCATACTATTGGAGGGGTTAAAATGTATACAAAACACAAATGGGAATCTGAAATCTATCATAATTTCGGTTATGTAAAATATTTACCGAAGGATTATGATGCAAGCAAGCAATATCCGTTGGTTCTTTTCCTTCACGGAGCAGGAGAACGCGGAGACGATTTAGATATTGTATCCAAACATGGATTTATGAAGCACGTCCGGGAAAGCAACAAGGAATATCCCTTTATTCTGATTGCGCCGCAATGTCCCGACGGCAAATACTGGGGGTGCTACACCGAGTCCTTGCTTGCATTTTTGGATGACATCTGCAACACATTACCGATTGATCAAAGCAGAATCTACCTGACCGGTCTGAGCATGGGCGGAACCGGAACCTTTATGCTTGCAATGGCGGCACCGGAACGGTTTGCGGCAATCGCTCCCGTTTGCGGAAGCGGTATTTATTGGAACGGAGGGTGCCTGGTCAATACGCCGGTGTATATGTACCACGGTGATTGCGATGATATCGTCCCGATTCAGGAGAGTGTTTCTATGTTAAATGCCATCAATAAGCATGGCGGCAATGCACAGCTTAAAATCTGTTATGGTGTGGGACATAACGCATGGGATGTTGCCTATGCAGGTGATGAGCTGACAGAGTGGCTCCTTCGCCATCAGAAATAAGGAAAAAAACACGAAAAATTGATAAAAAAAGGTATGGCAATTTCTGACGGAATATGCTATAATGTGGGTAATATCTAAAAAAATGAAAGGAAAAAGCAAGATGAAAAAACTATGCTTGTTATGTAACGCGCACTTAGACCCGGTCTGGCTCTGGCAACGTCAGGAGGGTGTTGCTGAGGCAATTTCAACATTCCGTGTTGCGGCAAAATTTTGTGAAGAATATGACGGCTTTGTATTCAATCACAATGAATCTCTGCTCTATGAGTGGGTGGAGGAGCATGAGCCTGCCCTATTTGAGAAAATCAAAAAGTTAGTGAAAGAGGGAAAATGGCATATCATGGGTGGCTGGTATTTACAACCTGACTGTATGATTCCCTCCGGTGAATCCTTTATCCGTCAGATTGAGGTCGGAAACAGCTATTTTATGGAAAAATTCGGAGTTAAGCCGACAACTGCAATCAACTTTGACCCGTTTGGTCACAGCCGTGGTCTGGTTCAGATTTTAAAGAAAACCGGTTATGATTCCTATGTCTTTATGCGTCCTTATGATATTGTGCCGGAACGTGACTTTATCTGGAAGGGCTACGATGGCAGCGAAATTATCGGTCACAACACCAATGGCGGTTACAATACCAACAAAGGAAAGATTGTAAAACGTCTGGATTCTGCGATTGAAACCTCCTATTCCGATACAGACCTGATGCTCTGGGGAATCGGAAATCACGGCGGTGGACCGTCTAAGGTGGATTTGGATGCGATTGAAGCCTACAAAAAAGAGCATCCGGAGCTTGAGATTGTACATAGCTATTGCGAAGAATATTTCAGCCAGGTTGACCGTTCTGAATTACGCACGGTTGCAGAATCCATGCAGCATTGTATGGTTGGCTGTTATACCTCTATGGTACGCATCAAGCAGATGCACCGTCAAATGGAGAACGAGCTTGCAATCTGCGAAAAAATGATTGCAACCGCAGGCATTACTGCAGATGAAGCACAACTGGCAGAAGCAGAAAAGGCAATGCTTTTCTGTGAATTTCACGATGTCCTGCCGGGTTCTCTGATTCGTCCGGCAGAGGAGGATTCCCTGCGTCTGATGGGGTATGGAAGGGAAATCATCGACCGCTTCCGTACCAAAGCATTCTTCAAAATGTGCGAAGGTCAGAAGGAAGGCAAGGCAGGAGAAATTCCGGTACTGGTCTACAACCCGAATCCCTACCCGGTAACTGAAACGGTAGAGGTAGAATTCCAGTTAGAGGATCAGAACTGGACTCCGAATGAAACTACCTTGATTCGTGTGCGGACAGAGGATGGAAAATATCTGCCGGCACAGAATGAGCAGGAAGCAAGCAGTATTCCGCTTGACTGGCGGAAACGTGTTGCATTCTGTGCAACCTTAAAGCCGATGAGCATTAACCGTTTTGACTGCGAGCTTTACAAGGTTGCATCTGATAAACGCCCGATTGCCGATTGCGACGAAACGGCTACACACTTTGTATTTGAGAATAACCGCATGAAGGTTACCGTCAACAAGCAGACAGGTCTTCTGGACTGCTACTGTGTAGACGGCATTGATTATATCAAAAAGAATAGTGCAAAGATTATTGCATATCAGGATAATGCTGACCCGTGGGGCATGACGGTAGATGGTTTTTATGATGTTGTGGGCGCATTTTCTGCGGTCAGTGCAGAGGAAGCAAACCGCATGAACG
>SVJN01000151.1 GCA_015068965.1 Oscillospiraceae bacterium | reverse complement strand
TGGCAAATTTCCTCCCAAAGATAGCCGGTATAGAGCCAGATTGTTTTTTGCGGCAAGGTCTTTTTTACCTTTTGAATCAGGCGTGCAACCTCCTCCCGATTTGCAGGATGCAGAGGGTCTCCGCCTGAGAAGGTGATGCCCGAAATATAGGGCTTGGAAAGTGCAGAAAAAAGCTCTGCCTCGGCCTCTTCATCAAACAGGATTCCGCCTTCTATATCCCAGGTAATCGGATTATGGCATCCGGGGCAGGCGTGCGGACAGCCTGCAACCCAAAGCACCACACGCAGACCGTCACCGTTTTTCATATCGTCCTTTGTGATGTTGTGATAACGCATTACATACTTCTCCTGTCCTTGATTTCTGCCATTTTTGCGTCATTCAGGCGTGTGTCGCCCTTGACTCTGGAATAGGAGAGATAACCGTTCATCCGGTCGATTTTTGTCAGGTTGGAGCTTCCGCATTTCGGGCAGGTATCCATTTCCAGCTCCTGATGTCCGCATTCGTCACAGTATGCAAGCGACAGATTCACACCCTCATAAAAGCCCATGCCCATTGCCCGGCGAATCAATGTCCGGACGGCTTCTTTATTATAATCAATCTGATATTTGACGTACTGGATTTTTCCACCGTTACACAGATTCCAGAACCGATTTTCCAAATCCTGCTTTTCAATCGGGGTGATGTCCTCCGCCACATGACAATGGAAGCTGTTCGAGACATATTCCCGGTCCGAAACATTCTCCACAATGCCGTATTTTGCCCGGAACTGCTTCACCTGCAGACCGCAAAGGTTCTCCGCAGGGGTTCCGTAAATCGCATAAAGATGTCCGTCCGCTTCCTTGAATTCGGTCACCTTCTGATTGATATATTCTAAAACCTCAATTGCAAACTGACCATCCTCCACCAGAGATTTTTTGTTGTGAAGCTGTTGCAGCTCGTTGAGTGCAGTAATACCGAAGGATGCAGTTGCCGCCTTTAAAAGTGGCTTGATTTTATCGTGGAAGCCGAGGTTTCCGCCATAGAAGCCGCCTTCACAGTATGCAAGCGGATTGGTGGAGGCACGCATCTCACCCAAGTAGTCATAGGTTCTCTGATGCAGTCCACGGATTAATTCCAGATAGTAGTCGAGCACCTCGTAAAAATCACGGCTTTCCTTTTGTGCCTTGGCATAAATCATCGGCAGGTGCAGGCTGATTGCACCGATATTGAACCGTCCAACAAATACCGGCTGGTCCGCTTCGTCCGCAGGCTTCATGCCGCCCCGCTCATACCACGGAGACAAAAACGCACGGCATCCCATCGGGGAAATGACCTTTTTATATTTTTTATACATACTTGCAACATATCCCTCACCGGTCAGGGAAAGCCAGTCGGGGTACATGGATTTTTGCGAGCAGGCAACGCCGGCTTCAAATACATCCTCCAGAATTTGTCCTGCTCCGTGAAGGTTTTCATCATACAAAAAGACAATCTTCGGGAACAGCACCGGCTTTTTACAGCTCTTTTTCCCCTGACCGCGGCGGCGGACATCCAATAGCGTAATGGATGCCATTTTTTCAAACCGTCCGGTGCCAAGTCCTGCTGTCATCGTGATAAACGGATAGTCGCCACGACTGGAGGCAACGGTGTTGAATTTATACTCCCAGCCCTGATAGCCCTGGTTAAAATCGTTCTGCACATCGGCAATTGCTTCCCGTTCGCAAATCTCCTCGGAAAGTCCCATACTGCGGTAACGCTCCAGCTGGCGTTGATAGGTTTTTTCGGCATAAGGTGCTAACAGCTTATCCACCTCCGGCACCGTGAAGCCACCGTATTGCTGACTTGCCGCCGAGAGGACAATGTCTCCGATGACATCAAAGGCAACATCTAAGGACTTTGGCTCGTTATACCAGAGATTTCCCATCTCAAAGCCATCCTTTAAGACCTCCTGCACATTGAACAGGCAACAGTTCATCGTATCCCTTCTTGCCGACATATCATGGACATAGATATACCCCTCCCGACATGCCTGCAGCTCCTCCACCGTCATGAAAAATTTCTGATAAAGCTCTTTATTGAGCTGGTTATAAATCAGCGAACGCTTGGTGGAAACCAGCGCAGAATCGGCATTGGAATTTTCCTTATCGCCGATGTACATAATTGCCTGGCTCTTTTTGTAGACCTCATCCAGCATATAGACAAAATCCTGCTTATAGTTACGGTAATCCCGATAGCTTTTTGCAACCAAAGGATTGACCTCCTCCAGCGCACCCTCTACAATGTTGTGCATCTGGGAAATGTGAATTTCGTCCTGCTTTAAATTCAGAACACGGCTATCTACAAAGATGCAGATTTTCTGCAGTTCCTCCTCGGTGAACTCCACCAGAACACGAAAAGCAGATTTTTTTACCGCCGTTATGACCTTTTGCACGTTATATTCTTCTTTGGTTCCGTCTTTTTTGATAATATAAATCATCGACATCCTCCCTTCTCAACTCATTCCTGATATCTTTTATCGGTCGTTTTCGTCAAAAATATCGCCGCATTCCGGGCAGAATTTCGGTGGATTCTGCGGATTCTCCGGAGTCCAGCCGCATTTATCGCACCGATATAATGGTGCACCTGCAGGCTTCGGTTTGCCACAATTTTGACAAAACTTTCCTTGATTGGTTGCTCCGCATTCACAAGACCAACCGCTTACCGGTGCCGGCTGAGGCTTGCCGCAATTCTGACAGAATTTGCCTTGATTAGTTGCTCCGCATTCGCATTTCCAGCCACCGCCTGCCGGCTGGCTGACCATGGTATCCTGACTGGTCTGTGCGCCTTGCATAAAGCCGGACATATTGCCCATCACACCGCCTGCCATGCCCATGCCCATAAAGCCGGTCATAGCTCCTGCTTCATTCGCTGCGGCTGTGTTCATAGCCTGAGCTGTAGCACCTGCCATATGACCTCTTAACAGATTTGCATCTCTGCCCATTGCGGTAGAGCGTTGATATTCGGTGATTCTTGCTTCGTCCTCTTCGGTTGCATTGACCGCAGATACACCGAATTCTACAATTTCAACACCACGTCTGTCTCTCCACTTTGCAGAAAGCAGTTCGTTCAATTCCTCGGCAAGCTGCATGGTATATGCAGGAATTGCCGCATAATAGATATTATTCTGCGAAATTTTGAACATTGCAGGCTGAAGTGCCGTCAAAAGCTCGGATTTTAGCTGACCGTCGATTTCGTCACGGGTGAACATTCCTTCCACATTTGCACACACATTGGTATAAAAAAACATCGGGTTTGTGATTCTATAGGAATACTCGCCATGACAACGGATTTTGATATCCAGCGGGAATCCGATTGCCTGGTCCATAATCCGAAACGGAATCGGAGACGGGGTTCCGTACTTATTTCCCATAATTTCCTTTGTGTTGAAATAGTAAACTCTCTGATCCTTTGCAGGCTCTCCGCCAAAGGTGAAGCGCTTACCAATTTCCGAAAAGCTTTTTTTGATATTTTCCCCAAGACTGCCATAGAAAATACTCGGCTCGCATCCGGTATCATAAACAAATTCACCCGGCTCTGCACAGATGTCTACAACCTTTCCTGATTCTACAATTATCATGCACTGTCCCTCATTGACATTGATGATTGAGCCATCGGAAATGATATTATCTGTCCCCTTTTTATTGGAGGAACGTCCTCCTGTTCTCTTTTCTCCCTTTTGCACCAGCACATCTGCATCCATGCTTTCACAGTAGAAATAGTCACGCCACGAATCTGCCAGAACACCGCCTAATGCTCCGATACCTGCTTTTAATAATCCCATATTTTTTCTCCCTTCTATTTTATCAGAAGCTTCCGCCGCCTCCGCCATGCGTTCTTCCCGAAGAGGAACGATGACCTGACGAGGTGGTGGAGTTATGATTTTTCGGTTTTTCTGTTTTTGTGATGGTGGAATACAAGAACGTATCCCTGGAAGCACTCAGATTCGGAGTTTGTTGTTGCATATAATTTGCC
>SVJN01000150.1 GCA_015068965.1 Oscillospiraceae bacterium | reverse complement strand
CCCGGCGATGTGCCGGTCTGTTCCTGAAACTGTCGGATAAAGTGTTCCGTATTTTTATATCCGCATTGCTCTGCAATTTCACGCACCGAAAAGCCGGTACTCAGCAAAAGTGTCTTAGCATAAGCAATCCGTGCAAGAATCAAATCCCGGATGCAGGAAATTCCAAAAAAGCTTTTATACAAATGCTGAAAATAGTATCGGCTCATACACAGCTTTTCACACAGCATCTCTACCGTCCAATCCAGATAAGGCTTTTCATAAAGCTCCATCCGCAGTCGATAAAATGCCGCAAAATGTACATTCTGATTATCCTGCTCCTCCCCGGTCTGCAACAGTCTTGAGGCATGATACAAAAATACCATCCCCAAATCAGACAACATTTCATTCCGGTACAAACCGGGTCTTAAATATTCCTTTTCCACCAAGAGCAATCGTTCGGTAAGCTCACCTGGAATTTGCTCTGTCAATAAAACACCCTTGGGAAGCTCCGCAAAAAACAGCCGTTCATACTCACGGTCAAAATCAAACAACAAAAAATCATGGTTGAATTCCCCACCTTCAGGGGCATAATAGCTCTGTACCTGATTCCGGTCAAAGAAAATCCCCGTCCCTGGTTCAATTTCCCGATACGAACCGTCCAGCCAAAGCATCGCTTTTGTTTTAAAAAGCACAAAAAGATAGTTTTTCCTTCCATGCTCCAAATGAATCGAAAAGTTTTTAGACACAATCGCATCTGTTTTTACCGATAATATATTCACACTTCTACCCCATTTCATTTTAAAAAAAGCATAATATATCAATTTAATAACATTATATGTCATTGCAATTCTCTTGTCAAGTGTTTACAATAAAGATAACAATTATAATCAGGAGGATGCGTTATGGCACTTTCAGAAAGAATACAAAAAATCAGAGATTTTTCCTGCAACATCGGTTGCAATCCGCCCGAAAACACCTACTATTTTGACCTGCATCACGCGGCACGTACAAAGTATGCACACCTTGACCGTCTGGATAAAATTGCAAACTGTGTTGCAGATGCCTTTGAAAATCAGAAAATTTACATCGAGGATTTTGACCGTCTGATTGGCAGAGTCTTTTTCTTCAACGACAAGCCGATTGCAAATCCCGACCCGGATTTTGACCATATCACCTTGGCAAAGGAACGGATTCTTGCAGAAATCGAGGATTATTCGGATTTTATGCAATTGCCGCAGGTGGTTGGCGACAATCATTTTCACGGCCACATCTGTTGGAACTGGAATACCATGCTCCGCCTCGGCACCTCCGGTCTGAAAGCGCAATGTGAGTTAGAAATACAAAGAACGCAGGACGAAAAACGCCTGCAATACTATCGAAATGTCATTACGGTGCTATGTGCATTGGAGCGCTGGAACGATAAGCACGTCGATGAGTTGAAAAAACGTGGTATGACCGAGCTTGCCGCTATCTGCGAAAAGGTTCCGAAATATCCGGCTGAAACCTTTCACGAGGCGGTGCAAGCCTTTTATATGCAGTACATTGCCATTATGCGGGAAAATCCCGGCGGAGGCAACAGCCCCGGCAGATTGGATTATTTCCTTTGGCCCTATTTAGAACGGGATTTGAAGGAAAACCGTTGCACAATGGAAGAAGCAAGAGAACTGATTGACGAGCTATTTATCCGTATTAACGAGCGAATCTGGCCGCACGATGGCTGGGTGGAGACCGTTGTTGTCGGTGGAACGCACGCCAATGGCGGCTCGGCGGTGAATCCGCTTTCCTATATGATGGTGGAATCTATCATGGATTTAGATATCATTCACCCGGCGGTATACGCACGTATCCCGGAGCACGCACCCGAGGAGTGGATTAGCTTCTGTGCGAAGTATGTCACCAACGGAAAAAACCGGGCACAATTACTCAGCGATAAAAACATCATCACCGCCTTAATCAAAAACGGAGTTTCCTATCAGGATGCCGTGGACTACTACTGTGGCGGATGTATGGAAATCGGTATTCAGGGAAAAACAAACGACTATCTGTTTAACGCATGGCATAATATGCCAAAAATGGTGGAGCTTGCAATCACCGGAGGCAAGAGCCTTTCTGATGATGTGGTCATTTCCTCTTATCGCAGTAAGGGCTTGGAACACTACGAGACTTTCGATTCATTTTATGCAGACTTTATCAAAGAGGTAAAGAGAATTATCTATATGTTCTTCCGGGCACAGGATTTCTATAGCGAAGAGGCAGAGAAAAAACGTCCTGCATACTTGATTTCCTCCATGCTCGACGATTGTATCACAAAGGGAAAAACCATGCACGCAGGCGGAACCCGTTATTATGATTACGGTTCTACCCCAATTGGCTTACCGGATGCGGCGGACTCTCTCTTTGCAATCAAAAAAGCTGTATTTGAAGAAAAAATCTGCACCGCAGAAGAATTGCTCTGTGCACTTCGTGCAAATTTTGCAGGCTATGAAACATTACAGAAAAAGCTTCTGAAGCTTCCCAAGTACGGACAAGGAAATCCAGAGGCAGATGCGATGGCTCACAAATACTTCCGGGATGTCAGCGATATCTATACCACCTACGAAAACCGTTTTGGTGGCAGAGGAAAAATCGTTATCTTTACCTTCCTCTGGTCTGCCGAGGCAGGTGCCGGTCTGGGTGCAACCGCATCCGGAAAAAATGCCGGCGTACCGGTGGCACATGGTGTAACACCGCACTCCTCTGCAATGACCAAAGGACTGACCACCGCAATCAATTCCTGCACAGCAATTGATTTTACCGGCTTTAACGGCGGTGCATCTACCATGTGGGATTTAGACCCAAGAATTGCAGATGAGCCTACCGCAAAAGCGCTGTTTACTGCCTTCTTCCAGCAGGGCGGACAGATTTTCCAAGGGAATACCACCGATGTGGAAGAGCTGATTCAGGCACAAAAGAATCCGGAAAATTATCCGAATCTGATGGTTCGTGTCGGCGGCTTCTCGGCAAGATTTATTTACCTCTCCGAGCCGGTACAAAACGAAATCATTCACCGTCTACGGCATACCATTTAATAAGAATACAAAATTTGCACTTTTTTAAAAGTTTCCCAATTTTTTCATTACATAAAAATTCCTTGCCTGCACATAATAGAGTTGTAAAATCAAGCAAAAAGGAGCAACCGATATATGAAAGCAACAGGAATTGTAAGAAGAATAGATGATCGTGTTATAATAGGACAAAAGCCGACAAACCGCATAACAACGGAGTTTTCAATGATTTTTGTCCGAAAATTTCTTCTAAAAACCTTGAATTTTGTCGACTTAATTAGACAGAAAGCGAGGTGAATTGACATATCATACATACACCGCACAATCTGAAATATTTATATGTAATAGACGGGATGCTTTGCATCTCGTTTATTATTATGTGCAGTTTGTTTGAACTTTATACATATAATTTTTCACATCATCATATTGACCTTTCTCGTTAAATATGATACAATTGACGAGAAAGAAAAGGAGGTTACGAGATGCGTCGTTTTGACTATACGGAGCTTATCAATAAGAAATGGGATAATGAAGTTATTAATTACCTATCTCTTATTCACGAATATAAAGGTAAGCAAACTTCATATATTCAGCAAAAACCATTAGAACTTAACAAATTAGTGGAAATAGCAAAAGTTCAAAGTACAGAGGCTTCTAACTCAATAGAGGGTATTAGAACTACTGAAACTCGTTTGCGTCAGTTAATGAGTGAAAAAACTGCACCTCGCAACCGTGATGAAAAAGAAATTGCCGGATATCGAGATGCACTTAATATTGTTCATGAGAATTTTGAATATATTCCACTTACCCCGAATTATATTTTGCAGCTTCATAAAATTCTTTTGAGTCATACAGATTCAGGGTTTGGCGGTTCGTTTAAGAATGTTCAAAACTATATCAGTGCAACAGATGAAACGGGTAAACGCTTTAACTTGTTTACACCATTAGCTCCTTATGAAACACCCGATGCCATTAAAG
>SVJN01000149.1 GCA_015068965.1 Oscillospiraceae bacterium | reverse complement strand
TAAAATAAAGAGGAATCCGCATTTTTGCGGATTCCTACAATAAATTGCAAGTTTAAACATTTTGTAATGCTTGTAAATTCACACGAAAAGCCGTCAAACGGTCGGTGCATTTTTAAACATCCCCTTTTATCAGGAAGTTTTTATATATCTTTGATTTCTGCTTTGTGGTTTGTCCGGAATTGTCATTTGTATCAGATTAAGCTTCAATGCCGGGTGAATATAATGCCGTCTGATATTTTCTTTGGATTTGAGACCAAGCAAGTCCATAAGGGAAGACAGTGTGTATGGTGTATCATATTCCATGACATCAAGAAGCTTTTTCACATACTCAGAAATATTTTCATCAGAAGAAGACATCTGCTTTACAATTTCATCCAGAATTCGATCGATTTGTTCCAGGATGAACAGAATAAAAGTATCAGAATTTCCTTCTGTGTGGCACTTTGCAATTGCAGCGTAATACGCATCCTGGAATTTTTCAATCTGACTTTCTATGGGAATATATTCAAACACAGGATTCCACTTTGTCAAAAATGCACTATGCCATAACCGTGCCATTCTTCCATTACCATCGGAAAACGGATGAATAAACACAAATTCATAGTGGAATACCCCTGCCATAATCAGCGGGTGTACCTCGTTCCTATTCTCAGAAAGCCAATCAAATAGATTTTTCATCAATATAGGCACCATTCTCGCAGGTGGTGCCATAAAGATACACTTATCACCGCTAAAAACGCCTTCTTCACCTTTTCGGAATTCTCCCGATTCAGATAAGAGATATTTTGTCATAATTCCGTGAAAGTGTTTGAGTTCATCCAGATCAAAGGGATTGATTTCGGAAAGCTTTTCATAAGCAGCGTAGGCGTTTTTTACTTCTTGAATTTCTTTCTGCTCTCCAAGCACCGCTTTTCCGTTGATGACATCCCTGACCTGACCAATCGAAAGGGAATTTGCTTCTATTTTCAGGGAGGAATGTATTGACTTAATGCGGTTATTTTTTCTCAAATGCGGTTTTGCTTGCATATTACTGGTAATGCTGATTTTTCCTATCTTTTCAGATATGCTTGAAACAAGTGTGAGCATCTTGTTTGTGATATGAAATGGTGGTGTATTCGTTGCCACAAAATCACCTCTCATAAGTATTATCTTGCGTACTATCTTAATTATACTATATTTATTTGAAAAAATCAATCATTCAGGGAAAATTACTTGCTGAAGTGAAAACAAAGATGGAGCCATCTTATTCTCAAATCCGCAATATTTTCGGAATATGGTTTTTTAACATACCGTCCGAGCCTTTGCCCCAGCCGATGGGAAAGCCATCTGCAAGCACCGCAGTCCAGCCGGTTTCCTCGGTCGGAATCGTTTCGCCGGATAAAAAGCGCAGAAGCTCGGGTGCATCGCAAGGGTAGTTCTGGGTATGTAAAAAGCTCTCTTTTGGGGTGGCAAGTGCCAATGCGTGGGACGGTTCAAACCGTCCTTTTTTGCAGATGCCTAAATAAAGTCCGGCACACTCTACCCGGAGACCGTCTAACGAAATGCCGTGCGGAACCAGGTACAGATGCTCGCCGAAAAGCTGGAAACAACCCTCATGCAAGGTTGTAAAGGTCTTTTTTTCAAACTCACGGAAGCTTTTGATTGCATCGGACAAGTTTTTGCCCGGCTTTTTTTGTGCCATTTCTCTGGGGGCAGGTGTTCCTGCTTTTTGTAAGAGGGCAACAAAATGTCCTTCCCCCTGGGCAAGATGCGGAAAAATCCGTTTGGTATATGCCATCGGATAGGAGGAATCCGCCCAATCTGCACACCCGTCCTGCATTCCGGGGAGTGAAATCGGCAAAAGCGAAAGCTCGGAATGTGCCGATAACAGCTTGTCAATCACACCCTCGTTCTCACATGGGGCAAAGGTGCAGGTGGAATAAACCAAGCATCCGCCGGGGCGAAGCATTTTTAAGGCACTTTCTAAAATCAGGAGTTGTCTTTGTGCGCAGGATTCGGTGTGGGCAATGCTCCATTCCTCCACCGCCTGCGGTTCCTTGCGGAACATTCCCTCGCCCGAGCAGGGAGCATCGACAATGATTTTATCAAAAAATTCCGGGAATTTCTTTTCCAATCGGTCGGGGGCTTCGTTGGTAACCACGGTATGCGAAAATCCGCACCGTTGTATATTTTCAGAAAGAATCTTTGCACGCTTGGGGACAATTTCGTTGGCAACCAGAAACCCGTCGGGGGACAGATAAAAGCCTGCCTGTGATGCTTTTCCACCCGGTGCGGCACATAAATCCAGAACAAAATCACCGGGTTGGATAGAGAGCGCCGCAACTGTCGACATGGCGGACGGCTCCTGAAAATAGATTAAGCCGGCAAGGTGATAGGGGTGCTTTCCGTTTAGAATCTCTTTGTTGGCATAGTAGCCGTTTTTGCACCAGGGGACAGGGGAGAATGCACAAATAAGCTCCTCCAAACCCGGGCAGGTGCGATTGATACGCAAGCCGATGTGGTTTTGTGTCCCTGAAAAAGCTTTTTCAAATGCCGGGTATTGCGTACCGAGCATAGCTTTCATTCTTTCGGTAAATGCTTCTGGATATTGCATAATAACTCCTTTATCACATCAGCGGTGAGAACAGACGGAAGAAGCCTTCCTTCATCACCCGTAACAGACCGCGTTTTGCATAGATTTCTTTGGTAAGCTGACTGCTCTTTTTCTGGTCAGCGAGAAAAATTTCGTGGCACTCCTTTGCGATATCGGTATCGTAGAGAAACGCATTCAATTCAAAATGCAGAACAAAGCTCCGGATATCAATATTCGTTGTGCCGATGGTGGCAAGCTCATCATCTGCCACGATTGTTTTTGCATGGATAAAGCCGGGATAGAGATAAACCTTGATGCCGGCATTCAACAAGTCCCCGACATAGGACATTGTGGTGTGATAGACATACGTTTTATCCGGAATTCCGGGAAGCATCACCCGGACATCCACTCCGCTTTCCGCCGCTGTTCTGAGCGCTGTTAAAAACGCCTGATCCGGCACAAAGTAGGGCGATTGCAGATAGATATATTTTTTTGCTCCGTAAATCATCCGGATCATACCGCATTTGATTTCCTCTGCAGGCGACTCCGGTCCGCTTGCGGCAATCTGCATCTTTACATTGCCCTGCTCGGTGGCAGTTTCTGCCGGAAAGAATTTGGATAAGCGGTTGGTAATTCGTTCCCGGGTGGAAAATTCCCAATCGAGTGCAAAGTATTTCTGGATATCGGCAACCGCCTCACCGGTAATCCGCATATGCGTATCACGCCAGGGAAGCATTTTCTTTCCCTTTCCGGCGTATTCCATGCCGATATTCATACCGCCTAAGTATGCGATTTTTCCGTCAATGACGGCAATTTTCCGGTGGTTTCTGTGGTTGATTTTAGAAAGCGGCAGAAGATGCACCGGGAAAAATTCTGCAACATATGCGTTTTTCATTTGCTTGAGGGGTGCAAATAGCTTGCGTTTGGTCAACACCGAGCCGAAGCTGTCATACATCAGCCGGACCTCTACGCCCTCCTTTGCTTTTTTGCAAAGAAGCTCAACCAGTTTTTCCCCCAACTCATCGCTCTGAATGATGAAGTAGAGGAGGTTCACCGTGTCGGTCGCTTGTTCAATGTCCCGGAACAGACAACGGTATTTTTCCTCGGCATCGGTAAAAATCCGAACCCGGTTGTTGGCGGTTAATGTGCTGTGGCAGGTTGTGGAAAGATACTGCTGCAGACTGTTTTCAAATACCTCTGCCGAAGGCAGGATTCCGGCACGTGCGGCGTGCAGGGTGCGGATGATGTTGTTTCCCTGGAGTGCTTTTTTTAAGTATTGCCGTCGGGTGTGCCGCTTTAAGCCAAGCCCGAAGGTCAGAAACAGCACAAGACCAATGACCGGCATCGTGACCAGACAAAACACCCAGGTAACCGAAACAATCGGGTCACGGCGTTCAAAGAAAATCAGAATCAGCACCAGAAGTATGTTGATGCAGTAGCCTAAAATGACGATGTCTGAAAATGTCACGAAATACACCTCCTTGAGTAAATGCAAAATG
>SVJN01000011.1 GCA_015068965.1 Oscillospiraceae bacterium | reverse complement strand
AAATGATTGAGCTGATAGAAAGCGGTTGCCCGAACATTGTCTGCGTTCAACCGTTTGCGTGCCTGCCGAATCATGTGACCGGAAAGGGCATGATTAAAGAATTAAGACGCCAGTACCCGCAGGCAAATATTGTTGCCGTGGACTATGACCCCGGTGCGAGTGAGGTCAATCAGATAAACCGGATTAAGCTGATGATGGCGGTGGCAAAGGAGAATCTTGCCAAAGAGCAGGAAGCTGTAACCTTTTGAATTGATGTAAAAATCGCCCCCTGAAAGTCAGATTGCCTGACCTTCAGGGGGCAGCGTATGATTCACCAATATTGATAATTTGTTTTTGTTTCCGTTGAGCATAGGCATAAGCTATGCCTGTACCGCTTTTTGGTTGATAATCTGTTAAATCCTTTTTGCTGTTTTTTCTTCTTGGCGGTGTATAGTCTTTTATGTAGTATACAATACAGATATCGGAACGGTCTATCAATTCATAGTTACGCTCAATATAAACAGCTCGTCCAGCATTGACTGCACGCTGTGGGAAATATGTTTCTTCGTAATATTTTAGTAGATATTTTTTGTAATCAATGTTAATTTCAGGGTATTCTGCACGGACATATACACGCTGTATGTGCGGATACCTTTGCTTCAATTCTGTGACTACCTCATGGCACAGATTATCAAAATCGCTTTTGCTTCCAAAAAGAAAAATCTCCACGCCATCCACGATAAGATTTTCTATGATTGCATATAACTTTGATTTTAAACTGTCATTTAACGAAATCTTTCTATGCCCGAAAAAGCAACAGGTTTTTAATTTATTCATAGCATACCTCGGCATTAAAAAAGTGCGTAGCCTCACTTGAAAGGAGAGCCACGCACCAAAAAAGCGAAGTGACTCAAGTTTCAAATGTTGCTACACACTTTTACTCAATACACACAGACGAGTTGTCCAGAGGTATGACGAAACAAGAGTGTACGCCTTTTTACAAAGATAGCGTACCCTCTGGACAAAAAAATATGAACTTGTCTGTATGAAAATTAGTAAAAGATGTAGCAAATATATTATAACATAAAAGATTTCAGATTACAAGAAAAAATGTAAATTTTAAAATGTCACAAAAAATGTACATAAATTTGCGGAACGACACGCAGGTCGTTCCCTACGGGTGGTTATATGTTGGAGAAGTAAAAGGTTAAAAGCAGAAAACTTTCGTTGTTTACGAGAGTTTTCTGCTTTTTTACTTGACAAAAAGAACAAAATTTTATATAATAATATGTTGAGAAATAGTGTGCAGAAGTCTGTACTGAAAGGAATGGATATTACGATGGAAAAATTAGGAGTAAATGAGATAAGAGAGCGGTTTTTGAGCTTTTTTGAAGAAAAGAACTGCTTACGTTTAGGAAGCTTTCCGCTGGTACCGAAGAATGATGCCAGTCTGTTATTAATCAATTCCGGTATGGCACCGATGAAGAAGTGGTTCACCGGAGCGGAGGAACCGCCCAGAAAGCGGGTTACCACCTGTCAGAAATGTATCCGTACCCCGGATATTGAACGTGTGGGAAAAACTGCACGTCACGGAACCTTTTTTGAAATGCTCGGAAACTTCTCCTTTGGTGACTATTTCAAGCACGAAGCAATTGCATGGGCTTGGGAGTTCTTTACCAAGGTGATGGATTTCCCGGTAGAGGATTTGTGGATTACCGTTTATGAAGAGGACGACGAAGCAAGAGATATCTGGATTAACGAAATCGGTGTTGCACCCGAGCGTGTTGTCAAGATGGGCAAGGAGGATAATTTCTGGGAGCATGGAACCGGTCCCTGCGGACCTTGCTCGGAAATCCATGTTGACCGTGGTCCCGAATACGGATGCGGAAAGCCGGATTGTAAATTAGGCTGTGACTGCGACCGTTATATGGAGGTCTGGAACTTAGTATTTACACAGTTTGATAAGGACGAAAACGGCAACTACAACCGCCTGGAGCATCCGAACATTGATACCGGTATGGGCTTAGAGCGTTTGGCAGTAGTCATGCAGGGAGTAAACAATCTGTTTGAGGTTGATACCGTGCAGAATGTAATGAAGGAAATCAGCCGCATTGCAGGTGTAACCTACAAGGAGGATGAAAAGACCGATGTTTCTCTGCGTGTAATCACCGACCATATCCGTTCTACCGTTATGATGATTTCGGACGGTGTTATCCCCTCCAATGAGGGCAGAGGCTACGTTCTGCGCCGTCTGTTAAGACGTGCGGCACGTCACGGAAAGCTTTTGGGCATCAAGGACACCTTCTTATATGGGGTTGCAGATACCGTTATCAATGAATCCAAAGCCGCTTATCCGGAATTGGAGGAAAAGAAGGATTATATCAAGAAGATTATCAAGATTGAAGAAGAACGGTTTGCCGCAACCATCGACAACGGTCTCTCCATCTTAAACGAATACATTGCAGAGTTAAAAGAAGCAAAGGCAACCGTATTAGACGGTACAAAGACCTTCAAGCTCTATGACACCTACGGATTCCCGATTGATTTAACCATCGAAATTTTGGCAGAGCAGGGTATGGAAGTGGATGAAGAAGGCTTCAAAAAGGAAATGGAAATTCAGAAGACTACCGCTCGTACCAACCGTGCAGAAGGCTCCAGCTGGGACGGAACCGACGGCATGAGCTTCTCCAAGGAGTTAAAGACAGAATTTATCGGATATACCCAGTTAGAGTGTGATGCAACTGTAACAGCAATTGGTGCAGGAAAACAAGAGGTTGACGTTCTGGGCGAGGGTGCACAGGGCTTGATTGTGACCGATAAAACCGTTTGCTATGGCGAAATGGGCGGTCAGGTTGGTGACAAGGGTATGATTTGTACCGATATGGGGAAAGCTGAAATTACTGATACTCAGCACATCTCCGGCGGAATCATTGCACATAGTGTTACCATAACTGAGGGTGAAATCCGGGTAGGAGACACTGTAAAGATTTGTGTAGACCGCAAAAACAGAAGCATGATTTCTGCAAACCACTCCACCACGCACCTGATGCACAAGGCATTAAAAGAGGTGTTGGGTACACACGTTGCGCAGGCAGGTTCTTTGGTAAATGCCGAGCATCTGCGTTTTGACTTCTCACACTTTGAGGCAATGACCACCGAGGAATTGCAGGCTGTGGAGAAAAAGGTAAACGATGCAATTTTGGCGGCAATGCCGATTGTAGTGCAGGAATTACCGATTGACGAAGCAAAGAAATTGGGTGCAGAAGCACAGTTCGGCGAAAAATACGGCGATGTTGTGCGTGTTGTATCCATGGGTGATTATTCGGTTGAATTCTGTGGCGGTTGCCACTTGACCAATACCGCACAGGCAGGCTTGTTCAAGATTTTGTCCGAATCAGGTGTTGCGGCAGGTACCAGAAGAATTGAAGCAGTCACCGGCTACGGTGTATTGGAATACATCAAAAAGAAGGATGAGCTGATTGCAAAAACAGCTGAAACCTTAAAGTCCGGCTTGAACGATATCGACCAGAAAGCGGCATCGGTAACCGCAGAATTAAAGGAAACCAAGAGAAGCTTAGAGTCTATCAAAGCAAAGCTTGCAAGCGGCAAGGCAGAGGATGTACTCGACTCGAAAAAGGATATCAACGGTGTGGCTTTGGTATGCACCAAGGTGGACGGACTCTCTGTTGCAGATTTGAGAACGATGGGTGACACCTTAAAATCCAAGCTGGATTGCGGTGTTGTGGTATTGGCAAGTAATGCAGACGGCAAAATCATGTTCCTTGCAATGGCAACCGATTCCGCTGTGAAGAAGGGCGCACACGCAGGTCAGATTATCCGCTCGGTAACCCAGATTGCTGGTGGTTCCGGTGGCGGAAAGCCGGATATGGCACAAGGCGGCGGCAAGGATGCCGACAAGATTGACGAGGCATTAGCAGCTGTTGAAGGAATTGTTGCAGGACAGGTGAAATAATATCCGATGGATGGCGTAATTGTATTGAATAAGCCGTGGGGATGCACCTCACATGATATGGTGTCCTTCCTGCGGCGGCTGACCAAAATCCGCAGAATCGGGCATACCGGAACACTCGACCCTGCCGCAACCGGCGTATTGCCGATTTGCATCGGGAAAGCAACCAAAGCCGCAGAGCTATTGACGGCGGCGGATAAAGCATACCGGGCAGAGTTGGTTTTGGGTATGACAACCGATACCTTAGATGCAGAGGGAGAAATTCTCACCGAGCAACCGGTTTCGGTCAGCAAAGAAGCATTTGAAAAAGCAATACAGAAATTTATAGGCGAAATCGAACAGATTCCGCCTATGTTTTCTGCCATAAAAAAGGACGGGAAAAAGCTTTGCGACTTAGCCCGTGCCGGGATTGAGGTTGAAAGAAAGCCCAGACGGGTGACGATTGCAGAAATCCGTCTTCTGGATTTTGACGAGAAGCAAGGCATTGCTTCAATAGAAGTTTTTTGCAGTAAGGGGACATATATCCGTACCCTTTGTGAAGATATCGGAATGTCCTTGGGGTGCGGTGCGTATATGAATCGGTTAGAGCGAACCAAAAGCGGACAGTTTTTATTAGAAAACAGCTATACGCAGGAAGAACTAATCAAATTAGCAGAGGAAGGAACACTCGAATCGGTGCTGACACCGGTTGATGCGTTATTTGATTATAAACCAATCATTCTGAACCGGGAGTTATCACAACGTGTGCAAAACGGTGCCAGAATCCGATACCGTGGCTTGTGTGAGAATGAGCGTTACCGCCTTTATGATGAAAACCGGAGCTTTCTGGCGATTTCGGTGTATCAGGAGGGCAGACTGGTATTGGAAAAATCGTTCTGGTCATAGGAGAGAGTTATGAAAATCATTGAAAATCCGGAGCAGCTGCAGGCATATCATGCCTGCCTTGCATTAGGTAATTTTGACGGTGTGCATTCCGCACACAGAAAAGTGCTTTCTGCTTGTGTAAAAATGGCAGAAAGAAAAAAAACGGTAGCAGGTGCTCTTTTATTCCGCAATTTTCATAAAAAGATGCTGACCTCTCTTCCAGAGCGGATTGCAATGATGGCAGAATGCGGTATTGCATTTGTTTACCTGGTGGATTTTGATGAGCAGTTTAAAAATTTATCACCGCAGGAATTTGTAGATTTTTTGAAAAAAGCTAAGGTCTGCGGTGTTTCGGTCGGTTATGATTACCGGTTTGGAAAAAACGCAAAAGGGGACACGAAAACATTGCAAGAGCTTGCGGACGGCATAGAGGTAGTTGTGACACCGCCGGTCTTTGCAGGCGGTTGCCCGGTTGCAAGCACCGATATCCGGGAGGCTGTAGAACGGGCAGATTTTTCTGATGCTTTTTCCCGGTTGGGAAGATGGTTTGGCATAGAGGGCATCGTACAAAGCGGATTTCAAAACGGACAAAAATTGGGATTTGCAACCGCAAATCTTGTGCCGGAGGAAAATCGGATTCTGCCGCCGGATGGTGTTTACAGCGGTTGGGTGTTTGTAGATAAGCATAGATTTATGAGTGTCATCAATGTTGGCACAAATCCAACCTTCTCCGGAAAAATCCGGACGGTGGAAAGTCATTTATTAGATTTTGAAGGTAATTTATACGGCAAAGATATCCGGGTGGAATTTTACAAACAAATCCGGGGGGAAATTCGTTTTTCGGATATGGAAGCCTTAAAAAAGCAAATTGCAAAGGATTGTGAACAGGCAAGGACGAGTTTAGAAAGGATGAGCGAAATGTTTACTGGAGTAATTTTAAAAGCAAATCAGACAAAAACAGAATTGGGGACATATAAACTGTGCGGGAAGACCTTATCTGACCGGGCAACAAAAATTTTATCAGAAGCCGGTGCAGTCGGTGTGGTGTGTGCATCTGAATTTAAAGTTGCACAATCAGAAAACCTGATTGTGGTATTGCCGGAGAATATGCCATTGATTCGTCCGGAAACAATAGGTGCGATGATAGAAGCACACAAAAAAGCAGGAAATCGCCTGACAGTAGCCGAGGGCGTTCGGGTTTATGTCGTCGAAAAGGAAGCCATAATCGGTGAAGCCGGGATACAAACCGCTCTGGATGCGTTGCAGCAGGACGGAAACTTCGGAACCTTTTTGGCAGAAGCATCCGAGCTTGTAGCAATCAGCGACCGGGTGATATTAGCAGAGGCAGAACGTCTGATGCAGAAGCGAATCAATGAAACGCATATGAAAAACGGTGTAATCATGCATTTTGCTGACACCATTCTGATTGAAGAGGGCGTGGAAATCGGAGCTGACACCGAGATTTATCCGAATGTTATATTAAAGGCAGGAACAAAAATCGGCAAGAACTGTGTGATTGGTTCAAATTCACAGATTGAAAATAGCACGATTGCAGATGGTGTGGATATTTTATCCTCTGTAATCGTGGATTCCTTTGTCGATGAGGGGACACACGTTGGTCCGTTTGCTTATATCCGCCCGAATACCAGGGTTGGAAAATCGGTCAAGGTCGGTGATTTTGTTGAGCTGAAAAATGCCAATATCGGCGATGGAACCAAGATTTCGCATCTGACCTATGTTGGGGATGCGGATGTTGGCGAGCGGGTAAATTTCGGATGCGGAACCGTGACGGTCAACTATGACGGAAAGAAAAAATACCGCACAACCATCGGAGACGATTGCTTTATCGGTTGTAACACCAATCTGGTGGCACCGGTTACGGTGGAGGATGGCGGCTACACTGCGGCAGGCTCTACCATTACCGATACCGTTCCGGAAAAAGCACTTGCGATTGCCCGGGCAAGACAAGTGAACAAAACCGAATGGAAGGACAGAAGAAAATAATGCCGGATTGGAAAAAACTGTTTTGGAAAAAGCAATCCGGAAACAAAGAGGAGAAAACAATGTATCTGATTGCAGGACTGGGAAATCCCGGAAAAGAATATGAAATGACACGCCATAACATCGGCTTTGAAGTGATAGATTATCTGGCGGAGCAATATAATATAAAGGTAAACCGCTTAAAATTCAAGGCACTCTATGCAGAGGTGAATATCGGCGGAGAAAAGGTGTTTTTAGTAAAACCGCAGACCTATATGAATCTGTCGGGGGAGAGTATCCGGGAGTTTTCTGCATTTTATAAAATTCCGGCACAAAATATCATTGTTATCAATGACGATATCTCGCTAAAGGCAGGAAAAATCCGGATTCGTACCAAGGGAAGTGCCGGCGGACACAATGGCTTGAAGTCCATTATTTATCAGTTGAACACCGACGAATTTCCGCGGATTAAGGTGGGGGTCGGTGCTCCGGAGCACGCGGAGCATGATTTGGCAGATTTTGTGCTGGGGCGGTTCAAAAAGGACGAAATCCCGGTTTTAGAGGATGCGATTATCCGTTCTGCAAAGGCTGCGGAAACGATAATCAAGCAGGGTGCAGATGTGGCAATGAACCGTTTTAACGGTTAGGAGCGAATAGCAATGAATTTTTCGGATTTATTAAAGGAATATCAACCATATCAGGCGTTAGAGAAAAATCTTACGCCTGTTTCTGTTGCCGGAATTGTGGAATCGGCACAACCGCAGTTGATTTATGAGCTGACCAAGGCGAAAAAGACGAATGCACTGGTGGTTTGCTATAGCGATATGGAAGCAAAGCAGCTTTGCGACCAACTGCAGTTTTTCAATCAGGATGTTTGTCGGTTTCCGGCAAGGGAGTATGTATTTCATCGGGTGGATAGCTTTGCAAGGCACGCCGAGCAGGAACGACTTTCTGCACTTGCGGCATTTTCCAAACGCAAGTGTATCACAGTCACCTCGTTGGAAGCGGTGCTTTGTTATACGTTGCCCCGGACGTTTTTTGATGCGGAATCTTTTTCCCTGAAGGTGGGAGAACAGTTCTCAATCGAATCGCTTTGCGAACGTCTGGTGCGGATGGGATATGTACGTGAAGATGCTGTGGAGGGAAAAGGTCAGTTTTCTCTGCGTGGCGGAATTGTGGATGTCTTTTTGCCGGATGAAGCAAATCCGGTGCGAATTGAGTTTTTTGATGATGAAATTGACTCCATCCGTATATTTGACCCCGAAACCCAGCGTTCAATCGAGCAGACAGACATGGTTTCGGTCATTCCCTGCCGGGAAGCGATTGTAACGCCGGAGGCAAAGCTCTCTCTTTTAGAACAGATTGAGGAGCAAATCAAGAGTTTAAAGCGTAAAAAAGGCGATTGGGATGTAATGATTCACACACTTTCGGAGGATGCCGAGGCAATCCGGGAGCAAGGTGCATTTTCTGCCATTGATAAATATGCACAGATGCTCTACGGAGAACTGCCAACAATTTTAGATTACTGTGATTCCGATACGCTGATATACCTGTTAGAGCCGAAACGCCTCAATGAACGTGCAAAATCCTTAGAATGGGAGCAGGGCGAGCTGTTGGATGATTTGTCGGAGCGAGGCTTGCTTCTGTTGGGGAAGATGGATTTCTGGTTTCCCTATCAGGAATTTGTCAAACGTGTCGAGGAGCTACCGCTTTATTCCTTAAACGGTCTGAATCATTCCTCCATTGACTATCATTACCGGTCTGTTTGTAGTTTTGTGACCAGAACAACATTGAGCCTGCATGGTAAGGTGGAATATCTTCTTGATGACATGAAGGAATATCAGAACCGGAAAGCAACGGTTGTGATTTTGGCGGCAAACCGAAGCCGGGCAGAGAATCTGACCGGAACCCTCAACGATAAAAAAATCCCGGCAAAATTTTCTGAAATAGGAGAATTCAAAAAGGGTGAAATCACCGTTATGGTGGGGAGTATCCATAAGGGCTTTGAATATCCGGAGCTTCCTTTTGTTCTGATTTCCGACCAGGAAATTTTTGAAATCCGAAAAAAACGTCGGGCGCAGGATAAGGCAAACCGGATTAAATCCTATACTGATTTGAATATCGGCGACTATGTGGTGCATCAGGCACATGGAATCGGGCAATATATGGGTATTCATCAGATGACGGTGAATCAGATCACCAAGGATTATTTGAAAATCCAGTATCAGGGAACCGACACACTTTATGTGCCGGTAGACCAGATGGATATGTTATATAAATATGTCGGCAGTGATGAGACCAAGCTGAAGCTAAACCGACTTGGCGGAACAGACTGGAGTAAGACAAAGGCGAAGGTCAAGAGTGCAACCAAGGATATGGCAAAGCAGTTAGTTGCACTTTATGCCGCCAGAGAAAGAACCAAGGGCTATGCGTTTTCGGAGGATACGCCGTGGCAACGTGATTTTGAGGACACGTTTTTATATCAGGAAACCGACGACCAGTTACAGAGCATCGAGGAAGTCAAAAAGGATATGGAAAGTGAACGTCCGATGGACCGATTGCTCTGCGGTGATGTCGGCTACGGAAAAACTGAGGTTGCATTGCGTGCGGCGTTCAAGGCGGTTATGGATTCCAAGCAGGTGGCATACCTTTGTCCGACCACGGTGCTGGCAATGCAACAGTATAATAATTTTTGTCAGCGGATGCGGGATTTCCCGATTACGGTGGAAATGCTTTCCCGATTCCGGAGTCCGTCTCAGCAGGCAAAAATTCTGAAAAAATTAAAAAGCGGTGAAATCGACATTCTGATTGGAACACACAGACTCCTGCAAAAGGATGTTGTATTCCATGACCTGGGATTTCTGATTATTGACGAGGAGCAACGCTTTGGCGTGGCGGCAAAGGAGCGGTTAAAGGAGCTGAAAAAGGATGTGGATGTTCTGTCCATGACGGCAACTCCGATTCCGAGAACCCTGCATATGTCGATGATTCATGTCCGGGACATGAGCCTTTTGGAAACTCCGCCCGAAAACCGTTATCCAGTACAGACCTATGTGTTGGAGCATGACCAGCAGATTCTGATTGATGCGATGAAAAAGGAACTTGCCCGGGGCGGTCAGGTGTTCTATTTATATAACCGGGTGCAGGGCATTTACCGGACGGCGGAATGGATTAAAAAGATGATTCCCGATGCCCGGGTGGCGGTCGGACATGGTAAAATGAAGGAAGAAGAATTAGAGGACATCATGTATGATATGGTGAACGGCGAGACCGATATTTTAGTCTGTACCACCATCATCGAAACCGGACTGGATATCCCGAATGCCAATACCATGATTATCGAAAATGCGGACCGGATGGGGCTTTCGCAATTGTATCAGCTAAGAGGTCGTGTCGGACGGTCGAATCGGAGTGCATATGCGTATTTTACTTACAAGCGGGACATGATTCTTTCCGATGTGGCACAAAAACGTCTTAGAGCAATCAAAGAATTTACCGAATTCGGTTCCGGGTTTAAAATTGCAATGCGTGATTTGGAAATCCGTGGTGCCGGAAATCTGTTGGGTGCACAACAGCATGGGCATATGGATTCGGTCGGGTATGATATGTACTGCAAGCTGTTAAAGGAAAGTGTGGACGAGGAAACTGGCGTTTTTTCACAAGCTGCATTTGAAACGGTGATTGATTTGTCGGTGGATGCGTATATCCCGGAACGGTATATCAAAAACCAGAATCAGCGGATTGATGTGTATAAGCGGATTGCTTCAATTGAATCGGAGGAGGATGCCGTTGAGGTAACCGATGAGCTGATTGACCGTTTTGGAGACCTGCCCCGTGTGGTGCGTGCATTGATTGCAGTTGCACAGATCAAGGCTTTGGCACATCAGTGTGGCATCACCGAAATTAAAGAGGTGGGAAAAACCATACGGCTCACCTTTGCACCGGAGCAGTTGGATGCAAGGATTGTCTTAAAGCTTTCGGAAAAGTTTGTCAACCAGATTAAGGTGGTGGCATCCGATTGCCCGAAAATCAATTTTTTGGGAACAGACCATTCCCTTTCTAATATTAAATTTTTATTACAATCCATATTTGAATTGAAGAATTAAAAAAAATCATGTATAATGGAGATAAGAAACGAAAAAATGCACAGGAAAGGCAGTAGAGCATTATGAAAAAAATAATCGGAATCATTCTTCTGTCCGCATTGATACTAAGTAGTTGCGGAAAAAAAGAAGATATCGTAGCCCAGGTTGGAAAATCAGAAATTACTGCATCGGAGGTAGCATTCTATCTGCAAAGTGTCAAAAGTCAGATGGAGGGAACCGAACTAAGCAGTGATGAGGATTGGGAAACCAAGGAAATTGAAGGAAAAAAAGCAATTGAATTAGCAAGAAGCCGTTCTCTGGAAACAGCAATTGATAATGTGCTGTACATTGAAGTCGGAGAAAAGATGTTCGGAAAGCTCAGCTCGGAGGAAATAAAGGCCTCCAAATCCATTAAGGAGCAGTTCAAGGGGCAGTTTGGCGGCGAAGCAGGTTATAAAGAGTTCCTAAAGGCAAATGCACTCGAGGATGGTTTTGTACAGATGCTTTGTGATTCTATGCTCTATTCCAATAAGCTTTCGGAAAAAATCGAAGCAGAAGAAGTAACTGACGAAAAGGTTTCTGCCTATTATGAGGAAAACAAGGAAGAGCTTTCTAAAACCTACCGACGTGCAAAGCACGTTCTGATTCTTACTAAGAATATGGAAACCGGTGAGGTGCTTTCCCAGGAAGAGCAGGATGCGGCAAAGCTGCAGGCAGAAATGATTCTGGAAAATGCAAAATCCGGAGCAGACTTTGATGCATTGGTATCGGAATATTCCCAGGATCCCGGTTCTGCAACCAACCCGGACGGATACATCTTTACCGATGGGGAAATGGTGATTGAATTTCAGGACGGTGTAGATGCACTCGGTTACGGGGAGTTCGGACTGGTAAAGAGTGATTTCGGGTATCATGTCCTGCAAAGATTAGAGCTTAGTCCGGAATTGATGGGGGATAAAATTAAATCAGCGCTTGTTGCAGAGCTTTTAGAAAGCAAAATGGATGCATGGGCAGAGGAATATGAAATTTCTGTACGAAAACAAGAGGACATTTTGAGTACAATTGAATAAAAATTACAGAAAACCTTTTGACAAAAAATAGAACCTGTGGTATAATTAGAATCAGATAGTATGTTGCAGGTTCTATGAAAAAATACTTGTGACGACAAAACCCGAAGGGGAAAAAGGAGAAACAACAATGTATCAGATAGGGGATCGGATTGTATATCCGATGCATGGTGCAGGAGTAATTGAGTCGATTGAGGAGCGCAAGGTTCTTGGCGAAAAGAAGCTATATTATATCATGCGGATTCCGACCGGGGACATGACAGCGATGATTCCGACAGAGGGCTGTGAGGAAATCGGTGTCCGGACAGTCATCAGCAAGGAGGAGGCAAAACGGGTGCTGGAGGCATTCCGTGCCCATGAGGTTGATGAAGATAATAACTGGAATAAACGGCATCGGGAAAATATGCTCAAGATTAAGTCGGGTGATATTTATCAGGTAGGAAACGTAGTAAAGGATTTGATGTACCGGGATAAATCAAAGGGCTTATCAACCAGCGAACGGAAGATGCTCAACAATGCAAAGCAGATTCTGGTGAGCGAGTTGGTGTTGTCTGCAGTTGCCGGGAAAAGTGATATTGAACATATTATTTCTGATACAGTAGATGAACTTTTTTAAAAACAGATGCGGAGCGGCGGTATGCGGCTCCGTTTTTACTCTATAAAGGAGAATGGAAATGGTAAGTGCAGTAATTGTTGCGGCGGGCTCCGGTTCCCGGATGGGTGCCGGTTTTAATAAGGTGTTCCTTCCATTGGGGGAGTGTACGGTGCTGGAGACAACACTTGGGGTGTTCTCCTCCTGCCCGGAAATTGATGAAATTATTTTAGTGACCGGTGCCGGGGATATCGAACGGTGCAAAGCATTCCAATCCCAATATCGGATTGCAAGGATTGTAGCAGGCGGTAACACCCGTCCGGAGTCGGTTGCAAACGGAGTCAGGGCGGCAAGCGGTTCGTATGTTGCAATCCACGATGCGGCACGGCCGCTGATTACAAAGGAGCTGATACAAGAAGCCGTTTTGCAGGCGAAACAGCATAAAGCGGCGGCGGTTGGTGTGATTTGTAAGGATACGTTAAAGCAGTTGGATGCAGACGGCTTTTTCCGGACAACACTCAACCGGGAAACCACCATCCAGATTCAGACACCGCAGGTTTTTGAAAAGAAACTCTTAGAGCAGGCGTATCGGAGTTATCCGGATTTTTGCCCGACCGATGAGTGTGCTTATATGGAACAAATGGGGGTTGCTGTGAAGCTTGTGCCGGGCAGCTATGAGAATATCAAGCTGACAACCCCGGAGGATGTGGCAGTAGCAGAACAAATTTTGAGAAAAAGGGGAGAACAACAATGAGAATCGGACAAGGCTATGATGTGCATAAATTGGTAGAAGGAAGAGATTGTATTCTGTGCGGTGTGAAAATTCCGTATGAAAAAGGCTTGTTAGGACATTCGGATGCAGATGTTGCATTGCACGCACTCTCGGATGCGTTGCTCGGTGCGGCAGGCCTTGGGGATATCGGCAGACATTTTCCTGATACCGACCCGAAATATAAGGGAATTGATAGCATGATTCTGCTTCGGGAGGTTGTTTCAGAGGTAGAGAAAAAGGGGTACCGGGTTGGAAATGCAGATGTGACGATTGTTGCACAAAGACCGAAAATTCTTCCCTATATCGAACAGATGCAGAAGAATGTGGCAGATGCACTGAAGATTCCGCCTGACCGGGTGAATGTTAAGGGTACCACCACCGAAAAGCTTGGCTTTGAAGGCAGAGGGGAAGGGATTTCCGCAATGGCGGTTGTTTTGTTGGAGGAGTAAAAAAATCAGAGGATGTTCTTGTATCAATTCGTAAAAAAGCAAGAACATCCTTTTTTTGTTCTTCATATTATGAATTATCGGAGGAGTAATCCGAAAATTGAACAAAGTAGGGATGAGAATGTTTCGTACAATTTCAGTCATTGGCGGAGATTTGCGTCAATTAACACTTGCAAAAGGCTTGGAGCAGGATGGAAATCGCGTCAGTATATGCGGATTTGATAAAAACAGCGATACGGGCAATCCCTTGGAACTATGCGAGCTTTCAGAGGCTTTAAAGAGTGATGTGGTGGTTCTTCCGCTTCCGGTCAGTCATGACCAGATTTTATTAAATGCACCCTTTTCTTCGGAAAAAATCCGGTTGTGTGAGTTGATAAAAGGTCTGACCTCCAAACAGCTGGTGCTGGGGGGAAAATTCACTCCAGCAATTCTAAATTTGCTTTCGGAGCAAGGTGTTACGGTAGTTGACTATTTTGAACGGGAGGAATTAAATGTTGCCAATGCGATTCCAACGGCGGAGGGTGCAATTGAAATTGCTTTGGCGGAACTGCCGATTACCCTGCACAAAAGCAGGTGTCTTGTGGTCGGATTCGGAAGAATCGGAAAAGTTCTGGCTGACCGTTTGAAAGCATTCGGTGCAGAGGTGACAGTTTCGGCAAGAAAGTGTGCGGATTTTGCGTGGATTGAAGCTTACGGCTATCGCTCTGTGCACAGTACACAGCTTGGAGAAATAAAATTGGATTATGATGTGATTTTCAATACAGTTCCGTATCTGCTGTTTGATGATATGTGTTTAAAAAAGCTTTCGTCTGATTGTTTGTTGATTGACCTCGCATCCAAGCCGGGCGGGATTGATTTTGAAGCCGCGCAAAGAGCAGGTGTCAAAGCAATCTGGGCACTGAGCCTTCCGGGAAAGTCCGCACCCATTACATCGGGGGAGATTATCAAAACAACGGTTACGAATATTATGAGGGAAATGGAGGAATCGTAGATGGAATTAGCATCCAAAACAATCGGCTTTGCGATGACTGGCTCGTTTTGTACCTTTCGTCGGGTGCTTTCGGAGGTGGAGGTGCTTGCAAAGACTGGTGCAAACATCATTCCGATTATGAGCGAGACGGCATATAGCACCGATACCCGCTTCGGCACTTGTGAGAGCTTCCGGGAGGAACTGATAAAGCTGACCGGGAATCAGATTATACATACCGTTGCAGGAGCGGAACCAATCGGACCGAAAGGCTATCTGGATTTGCTGGTAATTGCACCGGCAACCGGAAACACACTTGCAAAGCTTGCATCCGGTATCGCAGATACCTCGGTGACAATGGCGGCAAAGGCACATCTGAGAAATCAAAAGCCGCTTGTAATTGCTGTTTCTACCAATGACGGTCTGGCAAATGCCGCAAAAAATATTGGTATGCTGTTAAATGGTAAGAATTTGTATTTTGTACCGTTCGGGCAGGATGACTGCTGGAAAAAACCGAATTCGCTGGTGGCGGATATGACAAAAATCAAAGAGACTGCAGAAGCGGCACTCGAAATGCAACAACTACAGCCGATTTTGTGCTGATGATATAGAAAGAGGCTATTGCGTGAAACATTTTTGTGTATATTTTATTCAAAATTGTAGGGGCGGATGCCCACATCCGCCCGAATTGCGGGGCAATGTTGGCATCGCCCCCTACAAGAAAATGAATTTTTGTACACGATATGCATTTCACGCAACAGTCTCTTTTTTGCAGATATTACCGGTTGATATCAAAAGCAGGATATGATAAAATAGAATAGCAAGCCAAAGAAATGATTCTGAGGTGAAAAAAATGAAATGGAAAATAATGGGTTTTCTGCTCTGCTTGATTGGGATGTTCGGGTGCATGGGTGCATTTGCGGCAGATACGCCGGTAGATATCCAGATTAACGGACAGAAAATCAAATGTGACACGGAAATTGTATCAAAAAACGGCAGGGTTTATGCCCCGGTTCGATTTCTTTCTCAGGCGGTGTCCTTTGATGTTGGTTGGAATGAGGGGACACAAAAAGTAACATTATCCTCTCCGGAAATCTGTGCAGAGCTGACCGTTGGTTCGTCTGTTGCAAGGGTGAATGGCGAAAAGCTTTCGCTGGTGGCACCGGCATGGATTTATCAGAACCGTACCTATCTCCCGGTTCGTTCGGTTGCGGAGATTTTTGGTGCAAAGGTCGGCTGGAATGACATGACAAGAAGTGTTTTGATTTCTATGCCGGATACCGAAGTCGATGCAACGAGTGTGGACAACCGCTATTCGGGGGAGGATCTGGAATGGCTGGCAAAAATTGTACACGCCGAAGCGCAGGGAGAACAACACAAAGGAAAGGTGGCGGTTGCAAATGTTGTGTTGAACCGGGTGAAAAGTAAGGAATTTCCCAACACTATTTACGGTGTGATTTTCGACCGGAAATATGGGGTGCAGTTTACACCGATTGCCAACGGGGCAATTTACAACAACCCGTCCCGGGATTGCTACGGTGCGGCAAAGCAAGCACTCTATGGTTATCAGCCGGTGGGGGAAAGCTTGTACTTCTTTAATGCAAAAATTGCAACCAGCTCGTGGATTGCCCAGAACCGTCCGTATCATATGACGATTGGAAATCATGCGTTCTACCTATAACAGAAAAAAGTGGATGTTTAGCATAGAACATCCACTTTTTTTCGGTATTGATTTGGAGAGCAGTTTTTATCCCGGATAAAGCTACGCACAAAATGAGAGGTATCGTAAAAGCCAACCCGGAGTGCGATTTCTGATATCGAAAGATTGGTATTGGTCAGCATATGTGCTGCGGCGTCGATTCTGACCTTTCGCAGATAGGTTGCCGGAGGCATATGACAGACTTCATGAAAACGACGGATAAATGAACTGCGGGAAAGTTTTGCAATTGAGGCAAGGGTGGAAATATTTATTTTTTCATCAAATCGTTCGTGAATAAATGCCAATGCCTGCATAAATGCTTCGTCCTCCTTGAGAATGTCGGTTGTGTTGAATTGTTCCGCATAGCTTGAACAGAGGATGCTGATTAGTATGATAGAAAGTGCATTGCTCTGAATGAAGGTGGCGGCAGAATGTATTTCTGTAAGTTGATTAATTTGTTGAAAAATGGTTTTTGTTTTCTCAAAATCCTCTCCGGATAGTGATAGAAAAAGTGGTTGCTTGTTTGTCTGTCGGATCAGAGGTTCTGCGTTAAAAAGTAAATAGAATGCTGGAAGTGTCTGAAGTTCAGAAAGATATTTTTTCATAAATTGATTGCTGATTAATAGGTGTGCAACATCAAAGCCTGCACCACCGGTATATCCGTGTTGGATATTCGGCGGCAGGATAAACACATCGCCACATTCAGCTGGGAGCAGATTATGCTCGATATAGTGGATACCATGACCGCGGGTGATAATATTAATTTCAAAAAATTCTTGTGCGTGCATTCCGATTTCATAATCCTGCATCACAAAAGCACGGGTTAATGCTGCTGAATTTGCAAAAATAGTTGCATCGGAAAAATAAGGTTGTTCTGCGGTTGCAATCTGATATGAATTCATAGCAATCTCCTTTGGAATGAAAATACAATTATAATGGTATTTTTATACATTGATTTTACCACATTCATCTGATAAAATCAAGACAAATCCGAGGGGAGGGAAACGAAGTGAAAACTAATCATATTCTGAAGATAGAACAAGCAGTTGCCAAACGTGTAAAGACAGGTGACGAAAATCATTTCTGGCATGATTATCATAAAGCGGCAATCGAACAGTTTGCACACTTAGAGCGATGGGAAAAAGCAGCAAGAGCAATGGCATATGCAATTGAGAATCAGGACGTTTATGCCTTCAGAGAAGACAGAATCGGGGGGAGAACCTATTACACATACGAAAAGTCGGAGCCGGTTTTGCAATATGATCCGGATTTGCAGGAGGAAATTGTGGCAGAGCAGGAATTTTTGAAAGAATTTCCGCAAGGCAGAGAATTAATCGAAAATCAGTTGATTGGTACAAACTCAAAGGGACATATAACATGGGCGTTTGAACGGATTCTCAGGTTGGGTGTTTCCGGAATGCAACAGCAATATGAAAAAGCCCTGCAGAATGCGCCTGATGCTGAGGCGGAACAATTTTACAAGGGAGTTCTGATTTTATTGGATGCGTTGCGTTCATGGAATAAAAAACACGTGCAGGCATATGAAGGAATCGGAAATTTTGCCCTTGCAGAACGAATGAGGAGCGTGCCGGAGTATCCGGCAAAGAATTTCCGGGAGGCGGTGCAGGCGTTTTATATGCAGCATCTTGTGGTAATGAGCGAAAACCCGTATGGCGGTAATGGACCGGGAAGGCTTGATTATTATCTTTGGCCTTATTTAGAGCGGGATATCAAAGAAGGACGGTGTACCCTCTCCGAAGCGAAGGAGATCATTCAGGAGCTGTTCCTGCTTTTTGATGAGCGTTTGCATCCGGTAGATGGTTGGGTGGAAGCCATTGTCGTGGGTGGGACGCATCTGGACGGAACATCTGCAGTCAATCCGTTGTCTTATCTGATGATTGAAGCGATTATGGAACTGGATGTTACGCATCCGTCTGTTTATGTCCGTCTGCCGGAGAATCCGCCGGAGGATTTTGTGAAGCTGTGTGCAAAGTATATGATGTCGGGGAATAACCGGGCACAGCTTCTGTACGACCCGGCTGTGGTGAATGCTTTGGTGAAAAACGGTAAGCCGTACCGGGATGCGGTGGAGTATGCCTGCGGTGGATGTATGGAGATTGGATTGCAGGGAATGAGCTCAGATTTTCTTTATATTGGGTGGCAGAACATCGCAAAAATCTTAGAATTAATGATTACCGGTGGTGTGGATTTACGAACCGGGAAAAAGCTTTCCTCCTTTGGCGTTAACAATGGATTGGAGTATTATTCCGATTTTGAAGCCTTTTATAAGGATTTTATCCGAGAAACAAAACGATTGATATATATTTATTTAAAAAGGCAGGATATCTACAGCGAACAAACACAGAAAGCACGTCCATCCTATTTGATTTCCTCGATGATAGACAATTGCCTTGAACGGGGCAGAAATATGCACGCGGGTGGTGCGAAGTATCATGATTATGGCGGCACACCGTTGGCAATGCCGGATACAGCAGATGGGTTATATGCAATCAAAAAAGCTGTTTTTGAGGAAAAAATCTGCACCGCAGAGGAACTGGTGCTTGCCATGAAAGCAAATTTTGAAGGGTATGAACCACTTCGGTTAAAATTGCGCTCCATTCCGAAGTATGGAATGGATGATGCGGAAGCAGACGCATTAGCAAGTCAATTAATGCGTGATATTTCGGATGCCTACCTGAGCTATCGCACTCGGTGGGGGGGATGTGGAAAACCGGTCATTCTGACCTTTGTCTATTCTCCGGTTGCGGCAAGTATTCTGGGAGCAACGGCAGACGGACGAAAAATGGGAAAGGGTGTTGCGCACGGAATCACGCCGCACTCGGATGCAATGAAGCATGGAATCAGCGCGGCAATCAATTCTTGTGGAAAAATGCCATTTGAAAAGTTCTCAGGCGGTGCTTCTACCATGTGGGATTTTGACAGTAGCTGGGCAAACGAAGCGGTGATAGAAGCAGTAATCCGTGCGTTTATCCAACAAGGGGGACAAATATTCCAAGGAAATACCACCTCTCTTGCAGAGCTTGTCAAAGCGAAGGAGCATCCGGAAGGATGCGAACATCTGATTGTCAGAGTTGGTGGGTACTCGGCTCGGTTTGTAAATCTGTCAAAGGAATTGCAGGATGAAATTATTCATAGAATGCGACATTGTAATTAAAAAGTAAATCGTATGCTTGAATGAAAAATAGATATTTTCTACTGTTTTGATAGAAAAGATGCAAAACAATGTTCTTTTTCTACAAAAATTGACATTCTTTCTTATGAAATATTAACATTCGATAAAAAAAACCATCAGAATAAAAAATATTTTGTGAAAAATATATATATTTTTCTTGACAACTGCCAAGACACATGGTATAATATCCCTATGATGTTGCGAAAACCAAGATGCAATCGGAGGGAGGTTCGCGCAAATGACAAGCAATATGCCATTTTGTGAATTGTCTGATGAAGAGGTTGTCTCTTTGGCGCAACAGGGAAACAAGGACGCACTGAACCATATTATTGCACGGTACCGGAATTTTGTCTATCATAAAACACAAGCCTATTTTCTTGCCGGAGCAGATCGGGACGATTTGTTTCAGGAGGGAATGATCGGACTGTATGAGGCGGTATGTGATTTTGACGAGACAAAAGCAACCTTTCGTTCCTTTGCAAGTGTATGTGTTCTGCGGCAGGTATTAACAGCAGTGAAGATGGCAACACGCAGAAAGCATATGCCGTTGAATTCTTATATTTCATTGGAGTATTCTGCAGATGCGCAGGAGGACGATGTTTTTTTTGAACTCTCTGTCTCGCAGAATCCGCAAAATCCCGAATCAATTCTGATTGAAAAAGAGAATCTCAAAGCAATGGAGCAGAAAATCAATCAGGCACTCACCAAACTGGAGCAAAGGGTTTTGGTTTTGTATCTTGATGGGCATTCCTATCAGGTGATTGCAGAGAAAATCGGAAAAGACCCCAAGGCCGTTGATAATGCAGTTCAGAGAATCCGGAAGAAAATCGACCGGATTTTAGGCGTGGAGTGACATCCGTTTTGTAGCTTAACAGTAAAGCGTTACGAAGGTAAGTTGCCGGTGCAAATCCGGTCAGAACGGGAAGAGTATTTTATTTTTTAATTAATTCAAAGTGAGGGAATTATCATGTACGAAGACAAAACACTAATTTGCAAAGACTGCGGCTCAGAGTTCGTATTCTCTGCAGGGGAACAGGAATTTTATGCTGAAAAAGGCTTTGAAAACGAGCCGACTCGCTGCAAGGATTGCAGAATCGCAAGAAAGAACAGCATAAAGCAAAACAAAGAGATGTACGAAATCGTTTGTGCAGACTGCGGAAAGGTAGATAAAGTACCGTTCCAGCCGAGAAACGACAAGCCGGTTTACTGCAGCGAATGTTTTGAAAATCACAGATAATCCCCTTTTGATATCGGATTAAACTGGAAATAGCAGATTGTGACATGAAAATGTTGCAATCTGTTTTTTTTACTGATGAGATGATGTCGGAATTCCTAATGAGATGATGTTGGAATAAAGTATTTGCTTTTTTTCAAAAGATATGATATAATATATCAGTATGTAAAATTTTTCGGAAGGAGGCGGCAGGATGCAGTTAGCAATCAGCGACGGTGCAAGGGCGGTACTGGAAACAATCAATTCCGGAGGCTACCTCGGATATGTAGTCGGCGGTGCGGTGCGGGATTTGGTTATGGGCATTCTACCGCATGATTATGATATTGCAACCTCGGCACAGCCACAGCAGATAAAGTCTCTGTTTAAAAAGACGGTGGACACCGGCATCCGGCATGGTACGGTAACGGTTATTGAGTCCAAAATCGGCTACGAGGTCACAACCTTTCGGCAAGAGTCCGGATATTCAGATACCCGGCATCCGGATGAGGTGGTTTTTTTAAACACGATTTCAGAGGATTTGGCACGAAGGGATTTTACGATTAATGCAATGGCATATCATCCGGAGGAGGGGTTGATTGACCTGTTTGGCGGTCAGGAGGATTTGCAAAATAAAATCATCCGATGTGTCGGCGAGCCGGAAACAAGATTCCGGGAGGATGCTCTGCGGATGCTTCGTGCAGTCAGATTTGCGATTGTTCTGGATTTTGAGATAGAGCCGGCAACTGCGGCGGCAATCCGCAAATGTGCACTTCTGATTAAAAAGGTCAGCGCAGAACGTATCCGGGATGAAATGAACAAGATTTTAGTCTCCGACCATCCGGAGAAAATCGGATTGTTACATGAGGTTGGTCTGATGCATTATATTCTGCCGGAGTTGGAGGTTTGCTTCTTTGTACCGCAGAAAAATAAGTATCATATTTATAATGTCGGAGAACATATCCTGCACGCAGTAGCGCATACGCCTTGTGAGTTGGTATTGCGGTGGGCGGCATTGCTGCATGATATCGGAAAGCCACCCTGCAAGAGCGAGGATGCAAACGGAATTATTCATTTTTACGGACATCATCGGGAAAGTGTACGGATGGCAAATGATATCCTGCATCGGTTGCGTATGGACAATGAGGCGATTCGTGACATTCTGATTCTGGTAGAGAATCATGATGTCCGGATTGAAAATACACCCCCTGGAGTAAAGAGAATGATGGCAAAAACCGGTGCTATTTTGTTTGATAAGTTATTAATTCTGCAGGAGGCAGACAACCGGGCAAAGAATTTGAAATATTTCAAGGATAAAAAAGCAAAGCTGGAAGAAAATCGCAGGATTTATCAGAAGGTGCTTGCGGAGCATCAGCCATATTTAGTCAGTGACCTGGCGGTCAACGGCAAGGACTTAATCCGGATTGGATTCAAGCCGGGCAGAGAATTGGGTGATATGCTCAAACTGCTTTTAGAGGAGGTTCTGATTCGCTCGGAATTAAATCGGAGAGATTATCTCCTGATGCGGGCGAAGGAACTGCGGAAGAAGCGGTAAATGGAGGGAAAATGATGGAAGAAGCAAATCTATATCAGATAGGGCGGTTTGATGTTTCTGCAATCGGAAGCAATGCACAGCTTCGATTGGGAGATATCAACGGAGACGGACGGCTGGAAATGGTACTGTTGCAGGCGGACGAAGTAATTGACGATGCTTTTTTACCGCATTCTCTGACAGCGGCAATTGCTTATACGCTGGAGGGGGAGGTTCTGTGGCAGATTGGAAAACCGAACCCCGGCGCACCTGTCTCTAAAACAGATATCCCGGCACAGATTTACGATATTGACCGGGACGGTATGAATGAATTTATCTGTGTGATGGACGGTTTTTTATGTATCTATGACGGCATGACCGCAGAATTAAAACGTCAGATAGAGCTTCCTGCTCCTTATGCACATGATTGCATTGTCATTGCGGACGTGGAGGGAAAAGGCTATGCCCAGAATCTGATTTTAAAAAACCGTTATCATCAGCTTTGGGTGCTGGATGCAAATTTCAATGTCCTCTGGACCTTTAAAGGTAATATCGGAAATGTTCCGGTTCCGTATGATTTAAACGGAGACGGAAAGGATGAAATCATTGCCGGAAAGGTGATTCTGAATCATGAAGGAGAAGTGATTGCTGAGCTTGAGCTTCCTGACCATCCGCAGAGTATTGTAGTTGGAGATTTGGCACAGACGGTAGAAAATATTCCGGTGATTCTATGTGGCGGTAAGGAAACCACGGCATTTGATAAAGAAGGGAAAAAGCTCTGGAGTCTGAGTTCTTCATCAATCACCGATTGCCTGACCATCGGTGATTTCCGTAAGGAAACGCAGGGCAATGAAATCAGCGGATTTTATTCCGGGGAAGAGGGCGGTGTTTTTCTGACCGACTATCACGGAAATTCTTTGTTTAAAGAAACCCGTACCGGTCTTTTGGAAAAAACCTCGGTACAAACCATTTTTAATTTTGACGGAACACGGCAGGATATGATTCTGCTTTCGGGACGCCAGGGTGCAACAGCCGGTATTTTTGACGGATACTTCAATCCGCTTTATGTGTTCCCGGTGGATGGAAAAGCTTATTCTGCAGACTTGCTGGGAGACGGTATCCCGGAGGTACTGATTCTGCATGACGGTGTGGTTGATATTTTTGCCGCAAGACCGGTGGATTTAGGAAAGGCTTGTGTGCCTTATTCCAGACCGCAAACCAAGCGACGTTATAACGATACAATCTTTGCAATCGGTGCAAGGGAAAGTGCACCTTATGCCTTTTCTTATGCGACCGGATGCTTTGCAGAAACGGAGCTTGCAGTCTGGGCAGAACAGACGGCATTGAATCCGGATATGGAAATGCCGATATCCAGAGGCGATTTTTTGGTACTTGCGGTAGAAGCTTTGGAGCTGTATGCCTATGATTATGACGGATTCTTTGATGTTTCCCCGAAGGACTATTTTTATGATGCAATCAGTACCGTCAAAAAGTTAGGTTACATTGACGAAATTGTCGGAAGATTTGCTCCGAAGCAGGCAACCACGGCAGAATTTGCCATTTCGATTTTAGAGCAGGCAGGCATCACGCCCATTATGCAAAAGAGCGGTACAGATGAGCTGACCTATCAGGATGCGGCAAAATTGATTTTACAGATATTTACACAGAAGCGAAACGCACAGAGGGAGGAATAAATCATGGATTTGATTGTAAAGATTTTGATGGAGGAATTTTCCTTAAAGGAATTTCAGGTGGTAAACACCATTCGTTTGATTGATGAGGGAAATACCATTCCGTTTATTGCACGTTACAGAAAGGAAGTTACCGGAGAGCTGTCGGATGAAATATTAAGAAACCTCTCCGAGCGTTTGGAATATCTGCGGAACTTAGAAGCAAAGAAGGAAGAAGTAACCCGCCTGATTGACGAGCAGGAAAAGCTGACTTCGGAACTGCAGGCGGCAATTACTGCGGCAAAGACGATGACGGAATTGGAGGATATTTACCGTCCTTACCGTCCGAAGCGCAGAACCCGTGCAATCATCGCAAAGGAAAAAGGGTTAGAGCCGTTAGCGGTTCTTCTGATGGAGCAAAATCCGGATACCAATCCGGAGTCTGCGGCACTTGACTACATTGATGTAGAAAAGGGTGTAGAAACCACCGAAGAAGCATTGGCAGGTGCAATGGACATCATTGCAGAACAGATTTCGGATGATGCAGACTACCGAAAACGAATCCGTGAGCTGACCTGGCGGAATTCAAATCTTGTCAGCAAAGCTGCAAAGGACGAGGATAGTGTTTATAGCCAGTATTATGAATTTGCAGAAGCGGTTTCCAAGGTCGCAAACCATCGGATTTTAGCAATTAACCGTGGGGAAAAGGAAGGCTTTTTGAGTGTAAAATTAGAGCTTTCCGAGGAATTGATTTTAGATTATCTGACCAAGAAGGTTTGTAAAAAGAACCCGACTCCGGCAACAGAATATGTACGTCTGGCGGCAGAGGATGGCTATAAGCGACTGATTGCACCGTCGATTGAAACCGAAATCCGTAACCTGCTCACCGAGCAGGCAGGCGAGGCGGCAATCAAGGTTTTTGCAAAGAATTTGTCCGGCTTGCTTTTGCAACCGCCGGTAAAGGGCAGAACTGTATTAGGGCTTGACCCCGGCTACAGAACCGGATGTAAGGTGGCTGTCGTTGATGAAACCGGAAAGGTGTTAGATACCGGAATTGTTTATTGCACTTTACCGAATCATGATACCGAAAAGTCAAAGGCTATTTTAAAACGCCTGATTAAAAAGCATGGTGTCAATTTGATTTCCATCGGCAACGGAACTGCATCCAAGGAAACCGAAAAAGTGGTTGCAGAGCTGATTAAGGAAATTGAGGAGAAGGTTTACTATATGGTTGTCAGCGAGGCAGGTGCATCTGTTTATTCAGCCTCCAAATTGGCAACCGAGGAATTCCCGGAATTTGATGTTGCACTCCGGAGCGCGGTTTCCATTGCAAGACGTCTGCAGGATCCGCTTGCAGAGCTGGTAAAAATCGACCCGAAGGCAATCGGTGTCGGACAGTATCAGCACGATATGAACCAGAAACGTCTGGGTGAGGCACTCGGCGGTGTGGTTGAGGATTGCGTAAATAGTGTTGGTGTGGATTTGAACACAGCATCACCGTCTCTGCTTTCCTATATTTCGGGTATCAATGCAAGTGTGGCAAAGAATATTGCAGTATATCGGGAAGAAAACGGAAAGTTCAAAAACAGAAAGCAGCTTTTAAAGGTTGCAAAATTAGGTCAGAAGGCATTCGAGCAGTGTGCAGGATTTTTGCGGATTACCGATGGCGATAATGTGCTGGATAATACTTCGGTGCATCCGGAAAGCTATGATGCCGCAAAGGCATTGCTGGAAATTTTAGGCTATACCACCGATGATGTGGCAAACGGAACCCTGACGGATTTAAAGAACCGTTTCCAGAAGGAGGATCACGAAAAGCTTTCGGGCATGCTGGGAATCGGTATTCCGACCATCCGTGATATTGTGGATAGTCTTTTGAAAAAAGGACGTGACCCTCGTGAAGAATTACCGCAACCGGTATTAATGTCAGATGTTATGGATTTGAAGGATCTGAAGCCGGATATGGTTCTGACCGGAACCGTTCGTAATGTCATTGACTTTGGTGCGTTTGTGGATATCGGCGTGCATCAGGACGGATTGGTTCACGTTTCGCAGATTTGTAACCGCTATATCAAGCATCCGATGGATGTACTTTCGGTTGGTGATATTGTTAAGGTAAAGGTTCTGGAAGTGGATGTAGCGAAAAAGAGAATTTCGCTGACGATGAAGGATGTGAACTGACATGGTAAATGTTATTTCGTTTCCGGGATTTGGAATCCATCTGACGGTGAACCGGGTAGCCTTTGAAGTGTTCGGGAAGGAAATTTTCTGGTATGCGTTGATTATTATGTCAGGATTTTTGCTTGGGGTGGCGTTTGTTTATCACACCTGCTCCAAGCGGGGAGTTTCTAAGGATGCAGTTTGGGATGTTGCTTTTTACGGACTGATATTCGGTCTGATAGGTGCAAGAATCTACTATGTGATATTTGACTGGGAATCCATGGACGGAAATTTCTGGAACGTGTTTAAGGTCTGGGAAGGCGGTCTTGCCATCTACGGCGGTCTGATTGGTGCAGTACTGACGGCATATGTGTACTGCAAACGCAAAAAGATAGCTGTGTGGAAGGTATTTGATGTATGTGCACCGGGACTTCTGATCGGACAAAGCATCGGAAGATGGGGAAATTTCGTCAATGCAGAGGTGTACGGAAAAGCAACCGACCTGCCATGGGGAATGTCCATTAATGGCGGAGCTTGTGTGCATCCGTTATTCCTTTATGAATCACTCTGGAATCTGCTTGGTCTGGTTTTGGTGATTCTGTTCCGGGATAAGAAAAAAGCAGACGGGCAGGTGTTTCTCTTTTATCTGCTTTGGTATGGAATCGGACGACTGTTTTTGGAGGGAATGCGGGAAAGTCAGTATATTCTCTATGTTATCCCAAATATCCTCGGCATTTCGCAGGTTGTGGCATTTTTAGCGATTATTTTTTCGGGAATTTTTTTGTTCCGGTTATCAACTTCGACAAAAAAACAAACGTTGCCCGAAAATGTTGAAAAAAACGATTAAGAATGTCGAACGATTTTGTGATTTTCTGTAAAAAAGTGATTGACTTTTTTTGGATAATGCTGTAAGATTAAACTGTCGATAGGGACAAAACAAAAGAAGAATTTGTCACAATCACAAAAATAATCAAAGGAAAAGAGGGATTTCGATGAATCTCGAAAAAATCTGTGAATTAAGAAAGAAAATCAACAAGGTTACCGGAGCACAAAATGCTGTTTTAAGCAGTCCGGAAATTGTTTCTCTGGCAAGAGAAATTGAGCAGGAAATCATGTCCCTGCAAACAGTATAAAATTGCCCACAAAAATCCCCCTCTATCTTCTTCGGAAGGTGAGGGGTTTTTTTACTTTATAGGAAACTTCGTTCCTATAAAGTAAAAAGAATTGAATGCCCGTGCGAAATTTTCCGCTAATAGCGGAAACGCACATGGGCGTAACAAAGCGTTATGCTTCTTCTTACCGCTCTGCATCAGTTCAAAGTACACGATAATTTTATGGAGCGGTTGCGGCGAAGCCGCTTTGTTCTGGTGTTATTCAGGTGATTATTTTTCTGCAAATTCTTCCAGACAGGTCAAACTGTCATGACAACATTTTACAAAGCTTTCCAGCATCGGAAGGGGAGGGAATATAAGCTCTAAGGTCATAGGTCCCTTGTAGCCGATATTCTTGACTGTTTTCATAATAGGTGCCCAATCAATACTGCCCCATTCTGTGCTTGCAAGTAACGGAAGCTGATGGTGGTCTCCGTTTCTGTAATTGTCATGAACGTGTGTGATTTTGAGTCGGTCGCCAATCGCTTGGAGTGCTTCGCATTGGTCCAATGCGGCAGTATGTGCATGGCCAAAATCCCAACAGATGCCGATTTTATCAGACCCGAAGCTGTCGCATAAGTCAATCAGCTCCTCCCAGCCACCGCCGAAAAATCTCCATTGCGGATTCTGGTACGGATATAACGGCATATTTTCAACGGCAATGCCGACTCCATATTTTTCGGCATATGGCAGATAAGATTCTAAATCCCGTTTGTTTGCCTCAAATGATTTTTTGAGGTTGTAGCCCGCATTGACCGCAGAACGTGGATGAAATGCCGCCCATTCTGCTCCTAACAATGCGCTTGCTTTTAAACTGTTCTTGATTGCGTTTTCTACTTTTTCCTCGGTTTCTTCGGAAGAAACCAATAAATGATAGCAAGGCATGTGCGTTTGCCGACAAACCAAATTGTGTTGCTTGAGTAATTCAGAAATTTTTGCAATACCATCCTCAAAATCGTCCCGGAAAATCAAATCCCCCGAACCGAGAGAAATGGCAACCTCCCGAAACCCTGCTTTTTGGGCATATGCAAGCATCAGCTCTAAATTTTCTTCTTCTCTGATTTGGATGGATTTTCTCATTTTATCTCTCCTTAGTTGGTAGATTCAAAAATATATTTTCCTTGCTTTTCGAGTGCTTTTAACAAAAATGCACCAAGCACTGCGCAGGATAAGACTTCACCAAGTCCGACGGTAATCATAAAGTACCATAAGCTGCCCGGAAAGCTATACGCATATTTTAACACAAACGGCACAATGATTGTGTTGGAAATGATATTGGGAATCAGCACAGCATACTTGTATTTTCTCAAAAGATATCCCAAAACACAGCCAATCAGCGTTGCGAGTGTACCAAATAAGATGTCGAGTATAAGACATCCGGAGAGGATGTTCGATAGCAGACATCCGATGGTAAGCCCCGGAATTGCGGCAGGTGTAAAAAATAAGAGTGCGACCAATGCTTCTGAAATTCTGATTTGTATCACACCGCTATCCAAGCCGAACAAGTGTGCAACTGTAGTCAGAAGAATGTAGAGTGCCGCAATCATGGCACTTTGTGCAATAAAACGTACCTTGCTTTGTCTTTTTTTCATATGAAATTTTCGCTCCTTTAGTTTTGTTTTAAGTGAGGAAGGTCTCGAACTCACTGTAGTTTATTCTATCATAAAAAAAAGAATCCGTCAATCAAATTTTGAATTTTGATTGACGGAATTGAGTTTAAAAGGAATCGTACACAACGACCTCACTAAGCGGACGGAATTGTGAATGTAAGGGGAGAGGTTCTGCATCCTCTGCCGGATATCCCATCACCAGTAATGCGACCGGCTCTACATCCTCCGGAATCCGGAATGCCTCCCGCATTGCATAGGGGTCAAAGTGCATCACCCAGGTAGAACCAACACCGATTTCCCAAGCCGCAAGCATCATATGCGTTGTGACAATGCACGCATCTACCGGTGCACTCAATGCACCGTCATATGGGCGCTTCCAGGTTTCGTCCTTGTGATAGCATATAAGCATTGCCGTCGGTGCATCAAAATGGCATTTGGTGCAGTTTTTTAGCTTCCGGATGGATTCGTCGGTGTTTAAAACCAGAATCCGTTGCGGCTGATAGTTGCACCCGGTGGGCGCAAGATGCCCTGCCTGCAGGATGCGGTCAATCTCTGACTGCTTGATATGCTCTTTTTGAAATTTTCTGACCGAATATCGCTCGGCGGCTAATGTGAAAAAGTCCATATTTAACCCTCCCTTTATTTGAGTAATTCATCGTAAGAGGTTTCCAGAATTTCCTTGATTGCTTTTAGCTGGGATGCGTAGATATGCTGGATTCCGCGTTCAATTTTCACCAAAGATTCCCGGGTAATATCAATTCCCATTAACTGCATTTTTCTTACAATATCTATCTGCTTTATTTTCTTTTGTTTTCTGATATTTTTTATATTTTCGCCAATGTGTATTGCATCTTGCTTTATCTTCTGCTCCTGCATCGTATATAACCTCCTGAAAAATGAACCAGTTTTGGTACTTTTTCTTGATTATATACTTATTATGTGATATAATGGGACTAATATTAGTCCTTTTGAGAGGTTATTGTTTATGATAATAGATGTAACAGGAATTGAATTGACGCCGGGGAATGGTGGGAGAGATTGTTTGGGAAATGGGGAACGTTTTTATGAAAACGGCGAACGGGTAGAATGTTGCTGTGATGAATGTGACTATATGATATGTTGCTATGTGATGAAGGCTTTTAGCGATTGCAAGACGTGTAAGGATATCAATTGTCCACGAAATGTGAATAAAGAGTAGAAGGGACTGTTGCGTTAAACGAATATTGTGTATAAAAATTCATTTTCTTGTAGGGAGCGATGCCTACATCGCCCCGTAATTCGGGGGGATGTGGGCATCGCCCCTACAATTTTGAATAAAATATACACAAAAATGTTTAACGCAACAGCCTCTTGAGACACAAAGGGACGGAGCTATTGTGATTTGAATAAAAAAACACAATAACTTTGTCCTTATGTGTTCCAAAAAAAGAAAATATGTGCTTTTTATGTGTCTATAAAGGTGTACCTTTACGAACAAACAGAAAAGCGGAGCGGGCATTGTCTGCCGCTCCGTATATGTATTATAAACCAAGTAATTGTCTTTTCTTTTCGTCAAATTCTTCTTGTGTGATAACCCCGCCATCAAGTAAATCCTTAAATTTTTTTAGTTCGTCTGCATTACTTGATGTTATAGGCGTAGTTGATATATTTGATTTTGGAGATTCTTTTTGTTGTCTTTCCAATAACAAATTACCCATAACCGAATGTATTTCGTCTTGATTTTTAACAAGTTTAAATCTAATTCTTCCTGAAGATGTGCCTACATCTATACCTTTTAACCAACTTGTTCCAACGGCAGAAATAGAATCAAATGGCAAATCTACTCTTTTCCCAAAAGCAGCTTTACCATAAACCCTCTTATCTGTGACTGTTAGTTGATAGTTTGATAACCACAAATATAAAATTGCTACCAAAACTATTAAAGACAACGGAATACAACTTATCCAAAATTCAAAATCGTATATCAATTTAGCTTCTCTGCATTCCATAAATGATGTTAAATTGGGGTGGCGTTCATAAAATTCTTCTTGTGTTTCAACTAACGGCTTACTATAAATGTTAAAGCCATATTTGTTTGTACCAACTATTTCGCTTTCAGTACAATCACATAAGTAATACGGTTCCCATTCTTCGTTATGATATAAATTACTGTAAAAACTGTAACTGTCAATCATATAGTAAGAAAGCATAGAAACAAACAAAACAACTGATATAATAGATGCTATAATGGTAAACCTTCTGACATTATAATGTTGACTTTTTATTAAAATTTTTTCGTCCATATTTTCCTCCTATCCACGCACAACCTCTTTCAATGTATGTTTTACAATATCAGGTGTGCCGTGTAATTTTATGTGTTTTTTTTCAATTCTTTATGCTGTACTATCTGTATACAGTTTTTCATCTCCTTTTTTCTGGATTGTACAACACTTAATACACATTATAGCCCGAATATGGGCAATTGTCAATATAAATGCAATATTTTATACTAAATAGTGAAAAATATTTATATTGGAGATGATG